>JAABRH010000031.1 GCA_011391015.1 Sulfurovum sp. | reverse complement strand
TGGGGTCTTCGGCGGACTCTATCTACCCAACTTACGTGATAATGCCTATACCTACATCATCGAAGCAGAAAACATCCGTTATGGTCGAAAAACACGTTTAGAGTCTGACCAAAATGAGCTCGATAGCTACGAGAAGATCAAAATGGTCATGCCAAACTATCTCTTCCGTTTTGATAGCGCACATGGCGGACAACTGGTAGAGTTTGATAACCGCAAAGCCTTGTTTAACTGGCAAAATACCTTAACAAGACGCAAAGAAGCCTATCATCAGCGATTGCTTGAAGAGACACATGAGTCTGAAGAAGAGCATATGCCAAAAGAAGAGGGCATCGATACGATCCATCACGCCCAGATACAGGTAGATGACACACTTCGTAATGCCATTATCTATGACTGGTATCTCAAAAACTCTTTTGTTGACCACATCAGTGATGCGCGTTTTAATGGAGACAATTTTTATCACTGTAATTTTACAGAGTATGGTGATTTTGCCAATCAGCCTTTTGAAGTTACACAGGGTAAACACCAGGTGACCTTTGTGCGTGAGGGTGGTTTGTATCTTCCGCACAAGATTCCTGCACGATTGGAAAAAGTCTACACTGGACAGAAAAACGGATTTGATTTTGACATCAGACTTTCCACTGAAGCAGAGGGAGAGTTTAGCTATATTTTAGAGCACAATTTTCATTTTGCCGATTATGATACAATAATGCTCAACAATGAAGCCTTGTGCGAAAAGGGCAGGCTTGAGGGTGTATCTATACTTGAGATAGTTGATGGACACCTTGGGCAGAAGATTTGTATCACGTTGGATCAACCGTGTGATATCTACTATTTTCAGCTTAAAACACTCTCTCAGAGCGAACACGGTTTTGATCTGAGTGTGCAGGGGGTCAGTTTTGCCATGGTACTGCCTTTTAGCGGTACATTGTGCCTTAAAGGCTCTTTGGAGGTAGTGAATGTCTAGCATTCGGTATGACCGTATCCATGACACCCATGTGATCATCGCACCTGAGCGTTTATACCGTCCCGATTGCAGTTTTCATGTAGAAGAAGCACAAAATGTTGAACCAAACTGTCCATTTTGTGAAGGAAACGAATCGATGACACCGCCTGAAATCTTTGCAATCAGAAAGCCCCAAACGCTTGCAAACACAGCAGGGTGGAAGACGCGTGTAGTCCCCAATCTCTATAAGGCAGTACAGATAGAAGCACCCCATGTGCATCACTACGGCTTGTTTGAATACCACGAAGGCTTTGGTGCACATGAAGTCATCATCGACACTCCCCAGCACGCTACGTCTATGACACAGTGGAGCACAGAGACAGCAGTAGAGTGGCTTAAAACACTGCGCGCCAGAGTGCATGATCTGCGTCGTGATCAGCGTATAGCGTATATTTCTCTGTTTAAAAATGAAGGCTTACTTGCAGGAGCGACACAGACACATTCGCATACGCAGATGATCGGATTGCCTTTTGTACCGAAAGAAGTCAGAGAAAACTATCACAGAAGTTATGAACACTACAAACAGCACGGAACATCACTCTTGGAGTCCTGTGTTCAACACGAAGAAGAGCATCAAGAACGCATTATTGCCAAGCATGGGGATTTTACCGCTTTTTGTCCTTTTGCCAGTTCGTATGCCTTTGAAGTGATGATCACATCCAAAAAAGCACTGGGTCAGATCGATACGATGAGTGACGAGAGTATCCAAACACTCGCACCTCTTCTTCTAGCCACACTGGATGTCCTCAAACGTCAGCTGGGCTGTTTTGCTTTCAATCTTGTCATCACCACTCCGCCCCTGCAGGAGGGCAGTGCTGAACATGGTATGCTTTCCTGTGTGGATGAAGCCTGTCGTTTTGCGGTGCGTATCATGCCACGCATTTACAAGTATGGGGGTTTTGAAGCAGGTACAAGTGTGTTTATCAATCCTGTTTTGCCTGAAGTGGCTGCTAGATTATTGCGGGAGGGAATACATGTCTAAGCCGAGGATACTGTTTTGTGCCAGTGAAGTTTATCCTTTTGCCAAAAGCGGAGGCTTGGCAGATGTTGCCTACAGTCTGCCCCGTGCACTGTGCACTTCGTATACGATTGAGGTTGTGCTGCCTCTATATCAGTGTATTGATCGCAAAGCATTTGGCATAGAATTGCTCGATGTACAGAGTGAAGTCAAGATGGGTGGTATAAGCTATCCTGTATCACTCTATGGTTGTTTGTATGAGGGGGTGGCGTACCGTTTTATCTATTCACCTTTACTGTGTGACAGAGCGTTTCTTTACGGACCACCCGATAGCGGGTATGATGATAATGCCTTACGATATGGCATCTTTAGCTATGCCGTGGTAAATCTTCTCAAAAAAGAAGCCTATAGCCTTGTGCATCTCAATGACTGGCAAAGTGCGTTGATCTCGTTGTTGATAAAAGAAGATATAAGCATTCAAACCAAGTCGGTCTTTACGATTCACAATCTTGCCTATCAGGGTATATTTCCACATAAAGCTCTGCGTGAGTTGGGTTTGGATGAGAGCTATTTTTCGATGGAAAGTTTGGAGTTTTACGGACAGATCAATTTGATGAAAGCAGGTATCGCGTATGCAGACAGAATCACAACCGTCAGTCCGACCTACGCCAAAGAGATTTTGACTCCAGAGTTTGGATGTGGATTGGAAGGTTTTTTGGATTTTCACCGCCATAAACTTTCGGGCATTGTCAACGGCATCGATACCGAACATTTTTCGCCTTTGCAAGATAAAGCGCTGGTTGTTCCTTATACGGATCTAAGGGGAAAAGCGGTCAATAAAAGAGCCTTTCTCAAACACACAGCACTCAAAGAATCAAAGAGACCGCTTTTTGTCTTTGTCGGACGTTTTGCTTCACAAAAAGGTTTGGATCTACTGATAGAAGTTTTGCCCAAAATGGCGCAACTAGAGTGCAGTGTTGCGCTGCTTGGTGATGGTGAAAGCAAGTATCATGAGGCGCTTAATGCTCTTTCCAAGGCGTATGAAAATATCGATGTGGCATATGGGTACGATGAGGAACTATCACACCGGATGTACGCTGCAGCGGATTTTTTCCTCATGCCTTCATTGTTTGAACCGTGTGGCTTGGCTCAGTTGATAGCCATGCGCTATGGCGTGCTTCCCATCGTGCATCATGTCGGAGGTTTGGTCGATACGGTACAAGATTATGCTACTTTTGATGCCAAATCTGCCAAAGGCTATGGTGTCGTCTTTTCAGAGCCAAAGGCAGATACATTTTTAAAAGCTTTGGATGATGCTTTGGCGTTGTATGCGGATAAGAGACGCTACAACACGATAGCAAAACACAATCTGCGTTGTGACTTTTCATGGAAAGAGAGTGCGAAGTCTTACATTGAAATCTATGAAACGCTGAGACAAGAGAGCAGTAATGAATAAATTGAATATACTCATCGCAGCATCAGAGGTGGTTCCTTTTGCCAAGAGTGGTGGCTTGGCAGATGTTGCAGGTGCTCTGCCTAAAGCTTTGGCTGCGTTGGGGCATGCGGTACGTGTGGTGATGCCCTGCTATGCGAGTATCGACAAACAAGCCTATGGACTGAAACCTTTAGAAGGTGCTCTGGGTGTTCCTATGGGTGTGATGGGCGAATCGTGGGCGGGGGTCTATGAGAGTGTACTTCCGCAGAGTGATGTACCGGTTTATTTTATCGAACATCAGGGATTTTTTGGGCGAAACGGTCTTTATGATGAAGAGGGGCAAGGGTATGATGATAATGACAATCGCTTTATCTTTTTATCCAGAGCTGTCATGCAGCTGGCAAAAAAACTGCGTTTTAGACCCGATGTTATTCATGTTAATGACTGGCATACCGCGCTCATACCGGTGATGTTAAATACGGTTTATGCCCATGATCCTGACTTTAAAGAGACAGGTACACTGCTAAGTCTGCATAACCTGCAGCATCAGGGCAAGTTCTACAAAGGTGCTATGGATGTGATGGGAGTGGGGTGGGAACATTTTAATGCTTCTGAACTCGAAGAGTATGACGGCGTGAATTTTCTTAAAGGCGGTATCGTGCATGCGGATGCCTTCAATGCTGTCAGTCAAAAATATGCACAGGAGATCTGTACCCCTGAGTTTGGCTGGGGACTTGACGGTCTCATACGAGAGAAGTCTTATAAGCTCTATGGTATTGTAAATGGAGTGGACTATGAGGAGTGGAGCCCTGCTGTAGATACACTCATATCTGCGAACTTTGACAGTGATGATCTAAGCGGTAAAGCAGTGTGTAAACAAGCCTTGCAGCACCGCTTTGGGCTTCCTGTTAACAGTACTGTGCCACTGATAGGTTTTGTGGGACGGCTGGCAGAACAAAAAGGCATCGCACTTATCGCAGCAAGCATAGAAAAACTGCTGCAGCTTGAGTTACAGATTGTCTTGCTTGGTGCAGGTGAAAAATGGGCAGAGCATTTTTTTAGCGAGCTGGCTTCACGGTACCCCAAAAAATTTGCCTGCTATATCGGCTACCAAAATGAACTTGCTCATGTGATTGAGGCAGGAAGTGATCTCTTTTTGATGCCCTCACTGTTCGAGCCTTGCGGACTCAATCAGATTTACAGTCTGCGTTATGGTACGGTTCCCATCGTGCGGGCTACAGGAGGGTTGGATGATACGATTGAGAATTATAACAGTACCTACCATAGCGGAACAGGGTTTAAGTTTTATGATGCCACGCCTGAAGCATTACACGCCACAGTGGAGTGGGCGGTTGATACCTGGTACTATGACAAAGAAGGGTTTATGAAGCTGCGCCACAACGCCATGTTACAGCGTTTTAGTTGGCATGAAGCATCCATTTCCTATGAAAATCTTTACCGTCACATTGTCTCAGGTCGTCAGAGCAGCAAAGAGCAGGAGAACAGATGAGTTACGGTATACAGTATGATGTCTCAACTTTAAGTGAATTGGACATCTACCTTTTTAAACAAGGCAGCCATGCCAAGCTGTATGAAAAACTCGGTGCACACAAGATGGTGCATATAACAAAGCAGGGCGTCCACTTTGCTGTATGGGCACCCAATGCACAGACTGTTAGTGTGCGTGGAGATTTCAATGACTATGATACTGAAGCGCATCCGTTAAAACAAAGAGAAGATGGTTCGGGTATCTGGGAAGGTTTTATCGAAAATGTAGAAGAGGGACTAACCTACAAGTATCATATTGTCTCCAAATATCATGGTATCATTCATGACAAAAGTGATCCTTTTGCTTTTTACAGCGAAGCAGCGCCAAAGTCTGCATCACGTGTATGGAGCCTTGAGGGGTACGGGTGGCACGATACAGCATGGATGAAAAAACGGTTTCAACACAATGCCCATGATGCGCCTGTGAGCGTCTATGAGATGCATCTTGGCTCATGGAAGAGAAAAGTCGAAGAGAATAACCGCTCTCTAAGCTACTCTGAACTGGCAACAGAACTGCTTGATTATCTGAAATCTATGAACTATACCCATGTTGAGTTTATGCCTTTGACGGAGTATCCTTTTGATGGTTCGTGGGGCTATCAGGTTGTGGGGTATTTTTCGGCCACCGCACGTTTTGGTGAGCCTGAAGATCTAATGTATCTAGTCGATATCCTGCATCAAAACGACATCGGTGTCATTATGGACTGGGTACCGTCTCATTTTGCTGTAGATATGCATGGATTGGTCAATTTTGACGGTACACCACTCTATGAACATGCAGATCCGCAAAGAGGGTTTCATCCGGAGTGGGGAAGCTTTATTTTTGATTACGGGCGCAATGAAGTACGTTCTTTTCTCATCTCCTCCGCGATGTTTTGGCTGGATAAATACCACGTTGACGGTATCCGTGTGGACGCAGTTGCATCGATGCTCTATCTGAATTATGCACGTAAAGCTGGGGAGTGGAGACCCAATATCCATGGCGGCGATGAAAATCTTGAAGCAGTTGCCTTTTTGCGCAAACTCAACGAGAGTGTGTATGCACAGTTCCCTGACATCATGATGATTGCCGAAGAGTCGACCGCATGGCCTATGGTGACACGTCCTACAAGTGTTGGAGGGCTTGGTTTTGGTTTTAAGTGGAATATGGGCTGGATGCATGACACACTTAAGTACATCGGCTATAACCCTGTTCATAGACAGCATCACCATCATCAACTCACTTTTAGTCTTTGGTATGCCTTTGATGAGCAGTTTATGCTACCGCTCAGTCATGATGAAGTGGTACACATGAAAGGCTCGCTCATCAATAAAATGCCTGGAGACCTCAATCAAAAGTTTGCCAATCTGCGAGCGATGTATGCCTATATGATGGCACATCCGGGAAAAAAACTGCTTTTTATGGGTGGAGAGATCGCCCAGTATGCCGAATGGAACTTTGAAAAAAGTCTTGACTGGCACCTACTGAAAGATCCTCATCATGCAAATCTGCAAAAGATGCTAAGTGAACTCAACGCACTTTACCGAACAGAGCGAGCCTTGTACTTATACGATGATAAACACGCAGGTTTTGAGTGGATCGATCAAGCAGATGCTACACATAACTGCATCAGTTTTATGCGTAAAAGTGATGAATCTGATGAAACGGTCTATGTGGTGTGCAACTTTGCAGACAAGACAAGAGAGTCTTACGTGTTGGGTGTACCGCATGAAGGCAGCTATGTCGAGATATTTAACTCCCAATCAGCGCGTTATGAAGGTTGGAATATCACAAACGAAACACCACTAAAAGCCAAAAAAGTGGATATGCACAACAGGGCATATTCTCTCACACTTACACTCCCGCCACTGGGGGTTGTGTATTTAAAACGACTTAGTGAACTACCCCGACATAAATGACGGAGCTTCCTAGAAACTCCCAAGTATTCTTAGGATATTAAAAGGCTTTAACGGTAGTCCCTACCGCATTTTGTACTTTTTATGTTCACAGACTATAGTTTGGTTTTCGCTTTAGTCATATAACGCAAACATGGTGTATTATAGCAACTCTTACTTTTTGTGGTAAAAAATATGCCAAATTGACATATTTTTTACCATACCCCTTATATCCCCGTCTTAAAAGACGAGGGCTTACGGGATGATTGCTAAAAAAGTGCAGCCACCATCGCCTGTGCTTCATTCTGTATCTGCTTCAGATGGGCTTCGTCGATGAAGCTTTCGGCGTAGATCTTGTAGATGGGTTCTGTACCTGAAGGACGAAGGGCAAACCAGCCGTTTTTGGCTACAACTTTGAGACCGCCTATGGCTGCACCATTTCCAGGTGCATGGGTTAAGACAGCCACTATCGCTTCACCTGCGAGTGTGGTTGCTTTGATGTCCTCTACACTAAGGTTTTTAAGTTTTTTGGCTTGTTCTAATGTGGCAGGGGCATCGATACGTGCATACACTGGTGCACCAAATTTTTCTGTTAATTCCTGATAATGTACACCCGGGTCACGACCTGTGGTTGCGAGTATCTCAGCAGCCAGAAGAGTCATGATAATGCCGTCTTTATCGGTACTCCACACGCTACCGTCTTTGCGCAAGAAACTAGCTCCTGCACTCTCTTCACCCCCAAAAAAGACAGTACCGTTTGTCAGTCCGTCAACAAACCACTTAAATCCGACAGGCACTTCGATGACTTTTTTCTCCAGTGACGCTGCCACACGGTCTATCATCGAGCTGCTCACTAGTGTTTTTCCTATGCCAAGATCAGATTTCCAAAGAGGGCGGTTTTGTGCCAGATAGTTGATGGCAACACTGAGATAATGGTTGGGGTTCATCAGCCCTACACTTTTGGTCACGATGCCGTGACGGTCAAAGTCGGTGTCATTTCCAAAAGCAATGTCATACTTCTCTTTCATCGCCACCAGTCCTGCCATGGCATAAGAAGACGAACAGTCCATACGGATCTTGCCGTCTTTATCGCAGTGCATGAACGAAAAGGTTGAGTCAAGCGTATCGTTGAAAACCTCCATATTAAGACTATAACGCTCTTTGATGGCAGAATAGTACGCCATCCCTGAACCGCCCATCGCATCGGCACCGATGAAGATGCCAGACTTTGCAATGGCTTCCATGTCGATGACATTTTCCAAATCATCAACATAAGGGGTGACATAGTCGTACTCTACAAGATACTCTGAAGCAAATGCTTCTTCTATAGTGATTTTTTTCACCTCTTTGCATCCGTTTTCCATCAGTGCATTGGCACGTTTTTCTATCCAGTCTGTGACATCGGTATCGGCTGGGCCACCATGGGGTGGGTTGTATTTGAAGCCTCCATCTGAGGGTGGATTGTGAGAAGGGGTGATGACGATACCGTCACAGAGTACATCAGCATCCTTGTTGTGGGTTAAAATGGCATGAGAGATAACAGGTGTGGGTGTGTAGGCAGATGCTTTGGCAATGTACACGGTTACTGCATTGGCGCAGAGTACTTGAATGGCAGAAAGTTGTGCAGGATAAGAAAGCGCATGGGTATCCATCCCCATGAATAAAACTCCCGTGATGCCCGCTTCTTTTCTATAGTCACACACAGCCTGAGTCACTGCTAAGATATGGGTTTCATTAAAACTACCTGTAAGCGATGTACCTCGATGTCCTGATGTACCAAAAGAGACGCGCTGGGCAGGGTTTGTTGTATCGGGTAACTTGGTGTAGTATTCAGAGACGAGTTGGGGAACATTGACAAGGATTGATTTGGGTGCTTGTTTGCCGGCATAGGGATGAAGAGCCATGGTGTACCTTTTGTAAAGTTGAAATATAAATGATAGTGTATCGACTCTCTTCTATGATTTTGCCTAGGCTATTGGTTAAAATTGAAACAGTGCTGTTATCATTTCATCTGTTTTTTTGACTATAATAATCATAAGTGCTGCATCAATACAAATGCTGGTACGATGTGAAGCAAAGGTTAAAGAGATGAATCAAGAGCTGCTGCGGGTGAAACTTGAGAAACATTTTAGGGTGATAGAAAAGATCATTCTAAAAAGACAGGATGCGCTGACAGGGTTACTGCCGGCAAGTACAGCGGTCAATGCGCACGGAGACTACACCGATGCGTGGGTCAGAGACAATGTCTACAGCATCCTTTCCGTGTGGGGGTTGGCACTGGCGTACAAAAAGTACAATCCCCTGCATCATCGCAGTTTTGTCTTGTCGGGGTCGGTGGTCAAGCTGATGCGCGGCGTGCTTTTGGCGATGATGCGTCAGTGCGATCGTGTAGAGGCATTTAAAAACACCCACAATCCCAGTGATGCTCTGCATGCTAAGTATGGTACACATACAGGTTTGGCGGTAGTGGGAGATGATGAGTGGGGGCATTTGCAACTCGATGCCACCTCTTTGTATCTGCTGATGCTGGCTCAGATGACCGCTTCAGGTTTGCGTCTGATTTATACGATGGATGAAGTACATTTTGTTCAGAATTTAGTGCATTATATCTCCCATACCTACTGCACCCCAGATTATGGTATTTGGGAACGGGGCAATAAGATAAACCATGGCACTACCGAGATCAACGCAAGCTCTGTGGGTATGGCAAAAGCGGCACTTGAGGCACTGGACGGTTTTAATCTTTTTGGGGATACACAGAGTACGGAAGCAGTGATCCATGTGGTACTCAGCGATGTGGCGCGTTCGCGTGTTACCCTGCAGGGACTTTTGCCCAGAGAATCCAACTCTAAAGAGACCGATGCAGCACTTTTGAGCATTGTCGGGTATCCTGCATATGCCGTTGAAGATGAAAAACTGCTCAAACGTACACGGGACAAGATCCTCAAAAAATTAGCCGGAAACTATGGTTGTAAACGTTTTTTGCTTGATGGACATCAAAGCAGTATCGAAGATGCCAGCCGTTTGCATTATGAGCCTTCAGAACTGCGTGAATTTGAACATATCGAATCACAATGGCCGCTGTTTTTTACCTATTTGCTCTTAGATGCCCTGATGTGTGATGACAGTGAAGCAGTACGCCATTGGCAAACTGCATTACAGCCTCTTTTTGTGGTACAGGATGGGGTGGCACTGTTGCCTGAGCTTTATATTGTACCCAAAGAGTCCATTGAAGCCGAGAAACAAAACCCTGGAAGCCAACACCGTTACGCCAATGAAAACATCCCCTTGGTCTGGGCACAAAGCCTCTATATGCTTTCAGATATGATGCTTGATGGTCTGCTGCTTCCTGAAGATATTGATCCGCTGGATCGGCGAAACCGTATAGGACGCCGTTATGATGTAAAGCCTTTGGTTCCGGTGTTGGCAGAGAATGAAGCTGTGAAAGAACACTTGCTAACACTTGGATATGAGAGTGAAACGCTAGCTGAAGTCAAACCGGTCAGGATCATGCATGCTTCTTTGCTTTCACACATCCATACTCAGCTGGGTGAGAATAAAAAATTGGGATTAAGCGGTCGTCCCTACTTGGTTTCACGTTCTATTACGACCTCTCGTTTACATGTCATTTTGGGTGAGACGATTCTTTTTTTACCCTATTATTTCAATCCTCAGGGTTTTTATTTTTCGTATGACAATACCCTGCTTGCCGAACATTTCCGTGCCTCTTTAAAATTTCTTGCTCTACAGTGGAATAAAATAGGTCAGCCTTTGTTACCATTGTTTATCACAGAAGCAATGCTTGAAGATAAAGATGCCGTACTGGCACTTTTGCATGAGATACAAAACGGTATCTCTGATGGGGTGGGGTTACAGACTGCCAGACTGGATGTTTTGTTACGCAGTGCAGATGTGGAGCAGATCGATGATGTATCGAGTCTGAGCATGGACGAACATGAGATTACACGGCATACCCGACAACAAGGCAAGTGCTCAGAAGAGCACAACACAAGGTATCCGCTGAGTGCGCAAGAGATACACGAACTTGAATCCAAAGAGGATGAAGCGTTGACTGTCATGCTCTTGGGGGGTCAAACCCATCAGTTTAAGACCCAAATTCTCACTTTGTTATGGCAACGCAAAGGTGCTGGATTTGAAGTGATGACAGATGAAGGAGTGATGTCTTTAGAGGCAATAGCGCAGAGGTTGTACGAGTCTGCAACACTCTGTCATGCTTGGTCTAGCATACGCCGTTTGGCAGAGCTGACGCAAAGATATGATGACCGTTTGGAAGATGTACTGCTGGATATCATCATTCGTCAAAAACGTTTAGCCGTAGGACGTGCTTACAGTGAAAAAGCGACCTTTTCAAAACCGCACGAAAGCAAGGCAATCGTTGAGATCATAGTAGCGTTTTGTGGCAACAATACTGCAGAGAGTACTCTGACGCAGGAGATCGTCTTACATTTAGGCTATCTGATACACAGTGAACCTGAACTCTTTGATCATATGCTCACACTTCGTACCTGGTATTTTATCCAGCTCTTGGTGGGCAAGATAAGCAGAGAAGAACATCTGCCCATGGGGGATGCGTATGAGCGATTGCTCTGTCTCTCTCCGCATCTGATCTATAACCGTTTGCGTGAAATCTTGAAGTCCTTCTCGCAAGAGGTCAAGAGTCTGCTTACTATGGAAAATCTCCATTCACAAGGCGCAGCATCTCTTGCCTCTCTTCAAGCCGCACCGATGCCGCATGCAGTCGACGGGGTAAAAGACTGGGCGAGATGGAGAGAAGAACGAGGCATGGTCGGGGCATTTTCGGAAACCTTTTATAAGGATATATGGTATGTGCTTCGCCAATGCAGCGCTTTGGTCATCGGTGAAAAGTTCAATAGAGAAAACCGTATGGGTACAGAGTTTACACTGGATACAACCGCAGGGGAACGCAGTTTTGCCTTGAAGATCGATGCCTTGCTGCAAAGCATTGCAGCACCCGATTATCGTCAGCTTAACATCGAAGCCTTAGAGAGTCTGGTCAGACTCTTTAGACAAAATCCACAGCTTTATGTGCAAAATGATCTCATACTCGATGTATTGATCGGTCATGCCGTTCGAGTAGCATGGGAAAAGCGCCATCACGGCAACTACAACGAACATAGAGGGCAGGCATGGGAAGCGTTTTATAAACTCTCACCCAGTCAAACCGATGCAGCATTTATTGACGCATTTATGTATTTGCTTGTACCGCAAGAAGAAAGTATTTCATAAAAGAACAAGGATAACAGGATGATACTAGCAGGTGACATAGGCGGAACAAAAACCAACCTTGCCCTCTTTGAGGCAGAAAAGGGAAAACTTCGGGTTGTGGCGCAACAACAGTATGCCAGTCAAAAATATGCCACTTTTTCTGAAGTGATAGAAGCATTTAAAAAACAGAGTGTGATGCCTGCAATAGACGCAGCCTGTTTTGGCATTGCAGGCCCTATCATTGAGGGACGCTGTGAAACGACAAATCTTCCTTGGCAAATCAGTACTCAGGCACTTCAGGATTTTTTAGGGGTCAAAAAAATACGTTTGTTGAATGATCTTGAAGCCACAGCATATGGGATGTTGTACGTAACAGATGAAGAGTTCATTGATCTAAATCCAACAGCACAGATGCTTAGGGGAAACCGTGCGGTTATCGCTGCCGGAACAGGATTGGGTGAAGGGATCTTGTATGATGATGGTGCACGGTACCATCCCATAGGTTCCGAAGGAGGTCACAGTGATTTTGCACCTCTATCGCCCCAGCAGGATGACCTTCTAAAATGGTTGCGTGTGCGTTATCCTGAACATGTCAGTTATGAACGCATGCTCTCAGGCCCGGGGATATCTGCCCTCTATGCATTTTTGCTTGAGAGCGGTTTTGCGCCACAACCGCAAAGTATGCTGCATCTTAAAGAGGGTGAAGACCGTAGTGCAATCATCAGCCAATGCGCACTGGATGATGGTGATCCTTTGTGTGTTGAAACCTTGCGGCTCTTTGCCCAGATTTATGGTGCTGAAGCAGGTAATCTTGCGTTAAAAAGTATGTCGCTAGGAGGCGTGTATATCGGCGGGGGAATTGCTCCCAAAATTCTACCGATACTGACAGACAGTCATTTTATGGATGCTTTTGTAGGCAAAGGACGTTTTGAAAAGATGTTGCGCAGGATACCGGTGCGGGTATGTTTAAATCCGCAAACCGCTCTGTTGGGTGCAGCATACTTTGCACATGATATGCTATAAGAGATCCTGTTTTTTTCAAACTTTTTTGTATTGACTAAAATATAATCAAAATAGTGATTACTTTGTTATCGTATTGCGTTATACTCAATGAATAGTATCCCTTTGGATCGTTTTAACGTGAGAGGAAATAGTAATGAATGATATCAAAAGCGTATGTGACATTATAGTGTTTGGCGGACACGGCGATCTTGCCTTTAGAAAACTGATGCCCGCACTGTATCATCTGAGCAATAATGGGTATATTGATGAAACGAGCCGTATTATCACTGCAACACGCGATGCTATGAGCCTGGAAGAACATTGCGGACTGACTCACTCAAAACTGCAAGAGTTTTTGCCTCAAGCAGACTTTGATGAAGCAAAATGGCTTCGATTTCAAAAACAGCTTTATGTGGTGATTATAGATTTTGGCGACAATGAAAGTTATAGCGGACTGAAAGAACTTTTAGCCTTGCATTCAGATAGAGACAGGGTCAACTATCTTTCTACGGCACCTGATTTTTTTGGAGCTATTTGCAAGTCCTTGAGTCATTGGGAACTTATAAGCCCCAAAAGTAGAGTGGTACTTGAAAAACCCATCGGACGCGATCTTCATTCATCAAGAGTCATCAATGTGGAAGTTTTAAAGTATTTTGACGAATCACAGATTTACCGTATCGATCACTATTTGGGTAAAGACACGGTGCAGAATATCATGGCACTTCGATTTTCAAATCGGTTTTTTATGCCGCTTTGGGATGCGAGTAATATTGACCATGTCCAGATAACCGTAGCTGAAAGTGTCGGTGTTGAGGGACGCTGGGGGTATTATGATGAGTATGGTGCAATGCGCGACATGATACAAAACCATCTCATGCAGCTTCTTTGTCTTGTGGCAATGGAACCCCCATGCTCACTGGATGCAGACAGTGTGCGGGATGAAAAAGTCAAGGTGTTGCGTTCACTTCGTTTAATGAGCCCTTCTGATATTGAGCAAAAGACCGTACGTGCGCAATACACCCAAGGAGCGAGTAACGGTATGCCTGTTCCGGGGTATCGTGAGGGAGAAGGAGTCAAAGACAGCAATACCGAAACCTTTGCTGCTCTTCGTGTGGATATCGATAATTGGCGCTGGAACGGCGTGCCTTTTTATCTTAGAAGCGGAAAACGTATGCGCCAGAGAAATTCTGAAATTGTCATCTATTTTAAAGCCGTACCGCACTCCATCTTTGTCAACCAGGGCAAATGTATCTCGGAAAATAAACTGGTGATATCCCTGCAACCCAAAGAGAGCATCCATCTTCAGCTGATGAACAAGATCCCGGGGCTGAGTGAACATATGCGTTTGCAAAAAGTTGAACTTGAACTCAATACCCCGCTTAACACAACGCATAAACCAGATGCCTATGAGCGTCTGCTTTTGGATGTGATTCGTGCCAATCCGACACTTTTTATGCGACTGGATGAGGTGGAAGCCGCATGGAAATGGGCAGATGTGATCTTAAAAGGATGGCAGGAAGATGTTGTACCGATGAAAAGCTACAGTGCAGGCACAGACGGGCCAAGCGCAGCCGTGCAGCTTATCGCACGAGATGGACGGAGGTGGCATGATGAGTAGGGTATTGCACAGTTTTCAGACTCAAGAAAGCTTAGTAGAAGCGTTGAGCCTAAGTATCATCAAAGACCTTCAGGAAGCCATAGATGAAAGAGGAAACGCCTCTTTGATCGTCTCAGGAGGCAGCACACCTAAGCCCCTGTTTCAAAAACTCAGCACACTGCCGCTAGCGTGGGAAAAGGTCAGTGTAGGCTTGTGTGATGAACGGTGGATACCCTCTTGCAATGAAGACAGCAACGCACATCTGGTTAAAACCTATCTGCTTCAAGACAAAGCAAGCACAGTTACCTTTGTGGGGATGTATGAGGAGGGATGTGACGCACCTGAAGCAGAGAAACAGTGTTCCCAAAAGATAAAAGAGAAACTGTTTCCTTTTGATGTACTCATCTTGGGCATGGGAAATGATGCCCATACCGCTTCTTTGTTTCCGCACAATGTAAAACTCGAAGAGGCTTTTGATTTGGCGCGTGAAGAGTTCTGTATCGCCATAGAGCCTACAGACGCACCGTATATGCGTATGAGTTTGACTCCACGTGCTATTTTAAGTGCAAAACATATCTATCTGCATTTTGAAGGCAGAGAAAAACAAGCTGTTTATGCAGAGGTGATCGCGGGGGATGATAGCTATGCCATGCCTGTGCGAACCATTTTAACTCAAAATGACAAACAAATAGAGGTGTATTACCGATGAATGAAACGATACAAAAAGTCACAGATGCCATCATAGAGCGGTCAGCCAAAAGTAGAACAGTCTATCTTGACCGCATCGCCAAAGCAAAGGTGCATGGTGTAAACCGAAACAAACTGGGCTGTAGCAATCTTGCCCATGCCATGGCACCGATGAATGAGAACGAAAAGAGCGCACTTGCAGGGATGCAAAGTCCCAACATTGCCATCGTCACAGCCTATAACGATATGCTCTCCGCACATGAACCGTATAAACTCTATCCTGCACTCATCAAACGTACACTTACAGACTTGGGGGCTACTGCTCAGGTTGCAGGCGGTGTACCTGCCATGTGTGATGGTATCACGCAGTCACAGCCGGGTATGGAATTGAGTCTTTTCAGTCGGGACAACATTGCCATGGGAACGGCGATCGGACTTTCTCACAATGTTTATGACGGTGCACTCTATCTGGGTGTATGCGACAAGATTGTCCCTGGACTGGTCATCGGTGCGTTGGCGTTTGGACATTTGCCGGGGATGTTTGTACCAGCAGGTCCTATGCCTTCAGGTATCAGCAATGCACAAAAAGCTAAAGTGCGTCAAGAGTTTGCACAGGGAAAAGTAAGCGAAGACTCTTTGCTCAAAGTAGAAGCTGCTTCATACCATAGCAGCGGTACCTGTACCTTTTATGGCACCGCCAATTCAAATCAGATGCTGCTTGAAATGATGGGATTGCAGCTTCCCAACAGCTCTTTTGTCAACACCAACACACCATTAAGAGAAGCCTTGACTGCACAGGCGGCCAAAACGATCGTGAGTATGACAGATTTATTAGGAAGCTATAAACCCATAGCACAGATTGTGGATGAAAAAAGTTTTGTAAATGCCATTGTTGGTTTGATGGCAACAGGAGGCTCAACCAACCACACCATCCATATCATCGCCATGGCAAGAGCAGCAGGGATTATACTTAACTGGGATGATTTTGATGCCATTTCCAAAGTGACACCTTTGCTGTGCAAGATGTACCCAAACGGGCAGGCTGATGTCAACCATTTTAGAGATGCCGGCGGTATGAGTGTGGTCATCGCACAGCTGCTTGATGCGGGACTGGTGCATAATGATGTAGAAACGGTCGTAGGAAGAGGCTTGGATGCCTACATAGCAGAACCGAGTCTTGAGAATGGTACTGTTGTCTTTCAACAAGGTGCCACTCTCTCCAGAGATGAAACAGTTATCTCAAGCACGGCAAATCCTTTTAGCCCAGAAGGCGGACTTAAACTGCTTAAAGGAAATATGGGTCGCAGTGTCATCAAAACCTCTGCACTCAAACCTGAACAGTTCGTCATCGAAGCTGAGGCTATCGTGTTTGAGTCTCAGGAATCTTTGCAGACCGCGTTTAAAAAGCGTGAGTTAGAAAAAGACTTCATCGCGGTGGTACGCTATCAGGGACCCAAAGCCAACGGTATGCCTGAGCTTCACGGGCTTATGCCGCCGCTTGGAGTGCTTCAGGATAAAGGATTTAAAGTGGCAATTATCACCGATGGGCGAATGTCAGGGGCTTCTGGTAAGGTACCTTCAGCCATTCACCTCTCTCCAGAAGCGCTGGATGGAGGGATACTTGCAAAGGTAAAAACAGGAGATACCATCCGTTTTGATGCCCAAAAAGGAGAGATCTTACTTTTGGTAGAGGATGAAGTACTTGAAACACGCACACCCGAAATACCCGATATGCAAACAAACCGATACGGTTTTGGCAGAGAACTTTTTGTCTGGGTACGTCAAAGTATCGGCTCGGCAGAAGAGGGTGCTTGTGTCTTTGATATCAGCGGAAAGGAGCGTGCATGACAGCCAAAGAAGTAATGCAAATTTCACCCATCGTCCCAGTGATCGCGTTAGAGCATGCTGAAGATGCTTTAGCGCTTGCCGACGCATTGCTTGAGGGCGGTATCGCTGTGATGGAGATCACACTTCGTACAGAAGCAGGACTCAAAGCCATAGAAGCCATAGCAAAGTCCTTGCCCCAGATGCATGTAGGTGCAGGAACAGTACTCAATGCAAACGATATGAAACAAGCCGTGTTGCATGGTGCGCAGTTTGTGTTTAGTCCGGGTATCTCTGAAGAACTGATGAACGCTTCCAAAGAGATGGACATTGCGCTTATCCCTGGTGTCGCTACCGCTTCTGAAGTGATGCTGGCTAAAAATAACGGCTTTGAGCACTGCAAATTGTTTCCCGCTACACTGGCTGGTGGTGTAGAAGCCCTCAAAGCTTTTGGCGGTCCATTTGCTTCGATGCGATTTTGTCCCACAGGCGGGGTCAATCTGGGCAATCTGACCGACTTTTTATCTCTTCCCAACGTCCTGTGTGTAGGCGGAACATGGATCGTGCCCAAAGTCGCGATAGAGAAGAAAGATTTTAAGCAAATCACAACCTTGTGCAAAGAGGCACTGCACACACTCAACTCAACAAAGGTAACCCTATGAAAAACAAACTTTATTTTAATTCAAACAACACAAAGGAGGAGCAAAGAGCATTTGAAGCGATCGTCAAAGAACAGGAAACCATTGGGTATTATGCTTTGCCAAACCAGGATGTTACTCAGATACTTGACTATTGCAGCACTCTTTCCCTCGATGTAGCAACCATAGCAGTCATAGGCATAGGCGGAAGTTCTTTAGGGGCAAAAGCCGTTTATGAGTTCATGAAACCGGTCAAAGCGCTGAGCAGAAAACTCTATTTCTTTGAGAGTACGGATCCTATCAATATCACCGATCTGCTTTCCAAATTTGATATCAATACCACCCACTTTCTGGTCATCTCCAAATCAGGCAGTACGGTGGAGACGTTTTCTATTTATAAATATATATATTCTTTGCGCAGTGATCCTTCCGCGTATACCTTCATCACTGATCCTGATTCTCCGCTTGAAAAGTACGCCAAAGAGATTAAGGCTTCCGTACTGTATCTACCCGACAATGTAGGCGGAAGATTTTCTGTACTCTCAACGGTAGGACTCGTACCATTAGCCATGTGCGGTATAGACATCGTGTCATTGTTAGCAGGTGCTAGAACAATCAAAA
Organism: Sulfurovum sp.; assembly: GCA_011391015.1. Lineage (GTDB taxonomy): Bacteria > Campylobacterota > Campylobacteria > Campylobacterales > Sulfurovaceae > Sulfurovum. Next base: position 120 of record JAABRH010000031.1, on the reverse strand, counting down.
ACAGTTTTTTTGAGAATGGATATACGCAGGATATGCTTCTTAATAAAGCAGTCTACTACGCCAAAAACCATGCCCAGTACAACATCAACTGTATCTTTGCCTACTCTGAAACCCTGAAGT
>JAABRH010000030.1 GCA_011391015.1 Sulfurovum sp. | reverse complement strand
ATTTGGTTGTCAAAGATCATTTCCTAACACTCTTGCTAGCCACTCGCTAACCGTCCATGTGTTGTTGGACGCGTATTATAGCACCGAACTTCTCCCTTGTCAAGGGTTTTTTTAATTTTATCGGGAATTTGCGCTTTTTTCTGAGTTGCTTACATTAAATAATAAAATAATTATTCTTTTTTCATTTTGTTTACTTCATTTAAGTATACTCCATTTATAATGCTTCTTTTTACTAAAGAGGTTTTCTTTGCATTTATTTTTTCTTTTCTGTATCGCTCTTATCCTTTCTGCCTGTATGAACACAGATGCAATTACTCCTTCTGAATATCAAAAAAGTACGATGAAGATACGTAATAACCAAACCGATGCCCAAAATGCACAAGATGAATACAAAAAGTTACAAAAACAAAGAGTTCAAGAGTAGTGATTTTTATTAACCTTAGATTAATCTCACTATACTATACTTCTTTCTAAATCAACACATGAAGGATTATCATGGCTTTATATGACAGAGATTACACATCCACAGAAGGCTCATACGCGCAGGAGAGTGCGAGTGTAAGTTTTATGAAACAGACCTATCAGTTGCTAGCTGCCAGTATGATCGCTGCAGCTGCAGGTGCATACATCACGATGCCTTATGCGCAAGTTGTCATGCAATACAAATGGTATATATTTGGAGCAGAGCTTCTTATGCTCTTTGTGGGGCTTAGAATGACAAGAAATCAACCAGGTCTCAATATGGCGGCACTCTTTGTGTTTACTTTTCTTACCGGTGTCACTTTGGTACCGCTTTTGGCTTCGCTCATTGGTGCAGGAAATGGTGCGGTTATAGGGAATGCCTTTTTAATGACATCGGTTCTGTTTGGTGCATTGAGCTTGTTTGCCATCAACAGTAAAACTGACTATTCAAGCTGGGGGAAACCGCTCTTTATTACACTTATTGTTGTTATCGTGGCTTCATTGATAAATATGTTTATACTTGAAAGTCCCATGATGCATGTGATTATCACTGCAGGTATCTTGTTGCTTTTTAGTCTCTTTACGATTTACGATACGCAAAATATAGCCAACGGCGCATACGACTCACCTGTAGATGCAGCGGTCTCTCTTTACCTTGATTTTTTAAATATGTTTACAGCGTTACTTCAACTTCTTGGAATTTTTGGTAACGACGAGTAAATAGTCTAACCCAACGGCTAAGGTACTTTGTATCTCTAAGCCGTTATCTACACTTTATATACTAAGAGAATTTCCCGTTACATATAACACTTCAAACTCTAAATAATCCAGTGGATATTGTTTCATCAACTCTTTTGTCTGCTTATAGCTGAGATGTTTTTCGCCTCCGCTCACGCCACTTTTTTTAATATAATGAAACATTTCCCGTATACTCCCGAATGAGAGCCTGTACTCTTTTAGCTCAAATGATGCATGGTAGTATTTTTCGATTGTATCTCTTAATGCACTATCGGAATAAATAGGTGAAGAGATACCTGCTATTTGATGTAGTGTTTTAAAGGTATTGGCTGTAAAAATTGCAAAATAGGCTGTGGGTGACTTTTGGGCCATTTGCCCTATCGTAAAGTCCAAATCCTTGCTCCACTGCAAAGCAGAAGAAGAGAGAATAAGACTATTATGGTCTGATGAAATAGTCGCGAAAGCATCAAGTGTATTGAAATCGGCATGTATTTTGCGTATAGTATGAGCTGATGGATGAAGTGTTAACATCGGCAGCGAAGAGTCCAATGCGATAAAGTTTTCAAAAGAAAGGTCTGATGTCACCATGTTTTTATACACTTCACCTCTGCCGCAACCAATATCTAAAACAGTCGTGTGATGGGAGACAGGAATCATCTTGACTAACGTTTTGGCAACCTCTGCCTGAATAACATTGTAGCTATCGTACTCGTGTGCAAAACGGGAAAACTCTTGAACAGCATTGGACACAGTATTCTCCTTTTTGTCAAATTGTCGTCTTCATCACCCTTTCAAACTTTTTTGGGTATAATCGCCGAAATTATACCCAAATTTATCGGGCTATCACACAACATAAAGAGGCACAGATGACATCAACACTTTTAATCGTACAAATCGTACTAGCACTTGCAATCACCATTGCGGTACTGTTGCAGAAAAGCTCCAGTATAGGTCTTGGTGCATACAGCGGAAGCAATGAGTCTGTATTTGGTGCCAAAGGGCCAACGGGTTTTCTTGCGAAACTGACTTTTTCTCTAGCATTAGCCTTTATTGTCAATACCTTGGTTTTAGGCTATCTCTACACAACAGCCAATACTTCATCTGTAGCAGACACTCTTATTCCTGCAAACAATGCTGCTGTGCCTACTGCACCCAAAACAGTAGAAAATACTGCACCTCAAGCGCCTTCGGCGCCCGTAGAGACACAAAAAACAGCATCAGAGCAAGAAAATAAACCTGCTGAAATAAACGCGAGTGTACCAGAAAAAGAAACTATCATTCCAACGATAGAAGCAAACAGTACCACCTCTACAAACTAATGTTAAAGAAGAGGCTTCCTCTCTTCTTCATCCCCTCAAAACACCTCTCTCTCAATACATAACAAGCTAAAAAAAGGTAAAATAACTGCAAATAATACCAAGGAGACAGTGATGGTAAATGATGTTTTTGACTACACAAAAGAAAATATGCAAAAGGGTATCGATGCACTCAAAAGAGACTTTACTACCCTACGAACAGGTAAAGTCACCACTTCAATCGTTGATAATATAAAAGTAGATTACTACGGGACGATGACAACACTCAATCAAGTAGGAAGCGTCATTGCAACAGATGCAACGACTATCAGTATTACCCCTTGGGAGAAAGCGCTTCTTTCCCCTATAGAAAAAGCGATTCAAGAAGCAAATATCGGTGTCAACCCCAATAATGACGGATCGTTTATCAAACTCTTTTTCCCTCCAATGACATCAGACCAGAGACAGGGGATCGTTAAGCAGGCAAAAGGAATGGTAGAACATGCCAAAGTTTCTGTCAGAAATGTCAGAAAAGACGGCAATGACAAGATCAAGAAGCTTGAAAAAGACAAAGCAATCAGCGAAGATGAGTCTAAAAAAGCGCAGGAACAGATACAAAAAATTACCGATGAATATATTGCAAAAATTGATGAAGCCTTCAAAATAAAAGAAGCTGATATCCTCAAGGTGTAAAGATGGAAAAACCGATTGATGTAGAAAAGGCTTACAAAGAGGCAAATGCATTGCTTGAGGGGCATTTTCTTCTTGCAAGTGGTAACCACTCTAACAGATACCTGCAAAGCGCAAAAGTACTTGAGCATCCAAAGAAAGCTGCTTTACTTACTGATGCACTGGCAAGGATGATACGTTCGCACAGTATAGAAGTAGATACTGTCTGTGCACCTGCGCTTGGTGGTGTGCTTGCCGGCTATGAACTTGCACGTTCACTTGATGTGCGCTCTATTTTTGTCGAAAAAATAGAGGGAGGGATGGAGTTGCGTCGGGGTTTTGAGATTGCACAAGGTGAAAAGGTTATCATTTGTGAAGACATCATCACAACTGGAGGCTCTGCACTTAAAGCAGCACGGGCTATTGAGGCGTTGGGGGGAGAGGTTGTTGCTTTTGCATCCCTTGCCAACAGAGGATTTTGTAAGCGTGTCGGTAGCGCGATAGAACCAAAAGAAGCGTGTATGTTGCCGCGACACATACCTCTTTTTTCTTTGGATGATTTTACCTTTGAGATGTTTGCACCAGAGGAGTGTCCTCTTTGCAAAGAAGGAAGCGTTGCTGTAAAACCTGGCAGTAAATCCTAAGTTTTTTACTGCTGCTTCACTCTCCATACAATAGCACACAACTCAATAGAGATATCTGTCTTTTTGGGTTTGAGTGAAAATGTTTCAATTACATACTTATTCATACTATATTTTTCATTGATGGCATCTATTTTATCTTCCAACTCATATCCTAGCTGAGTAATCTCTTCCTGCACTGCATCATTTCTCTCTTGGGCACGACCCATATCGGATCTTTCTTTGAGGATTTGGCTTCCTTTGCTGACTGCACGACCGATTTTTGCAGAGCTGCTTCGTCCAAATAAAGCACCCAGCACAGCTATACCGGCTTCAATCATCGATCCCGTTGAATCAGCAGACTCTTTTTCAATCTGCTCCTGAGTACGGGATAGTCTGGAAAGCAAAGTTTTTTCTTTCTGTGCATAGGTGTTTTGCAATTTTTCTATCTCAAGCTCTTTTTTCTCACTCAGGCTGTCTTGCACACGAACCATAAAGTCTGAGTGGGATTCATGCAGGCGAGATTCCATCTTCAACACATCACAACGATACAACGTTACGCTTTCTTCACGGTAGAGCATCTCCTTAAGATCACTGCTGGTTTTTTTAAGCCCCTTGTCTGTAAGTATCACTTCGGGGAGAGCATAAAATTTTGCGGCGTTGGGTGCAGTATGGGGGTAGCGTTCAAATGCGAGATCTTCTCGTGTTGCTTCATTCCAGACAATACGTTGTTGGCTTGTTTCAAGCGGAACAAAAAGCGCAAAAGATTTTGTTTCATCAATGCCTCTGCTTTGATGGTAAAAATGGACACTTGCTTTGGCTGCCAAGACGGGAAAATATTCATTGATGCCTGTCACATCTGGTTCATAATACTGAAGTATGGAAGCATCGATACTTTGATAGCTTTCCAATGTAGCCTGATTTTGCACCACGGACGTCACACTCTCTTGAGCGGTGCCCTGTTTTTGCTTATATTCTTGCATTAAGCTACTAATCTCTTCTTTGCTCAAAGGCCCTTTGAGGTAACTCATCACCCAGCGTACAGAAAAAAGTTTCACATCGTCCAAATGCGCACTTTTAATAAAAAACATTCTCTCTTTAAGGTTAGAGAGGAGTGATTTGAGTTGGTTTTTATCAAAACTTGAGCCTACTTTTCCCCCTAGACCATCGATAACCCTGTCTATATCTTGGTTTGTTTGCAATCTGCCAACAAACCATGTGCCTATATTTGAAAGCCCTTTGTAGTCCAAATCAACAGGGTTTTGGGTACTAAGTACGATACCCACCCCAAAAGCTCTTGCCTGCTTTAAGAGCAATAACATCGGCTCTTTGCTTGGTGGATTTTTTGTAGGTGGGAAAAATCCGAATATCTCATCCATATAGAGTAGTGTCTTTAATGCAGCAGTACCGCTTTGTCTGCGCATCCAAGCGATGTATTTATTGAGCAGCAGTGTTACAAAGAACATACGCTCTGTATCGTTTAGATGGGAGATGGAGAAGATGGCAATCTTTGCCTTGCCCTGTTCATCATAGAGTAATTTTTGTATGTCCAGATTCTCCCCTTTGAGCCAGAGTGAAAAACTGGGACTTGCCAAGAGAGCATTAAACTTAGTTGCCAGACCAAAGCGCGCCTCTTTGTCATAGAAATCATCCAAAACAAGCACACCTATCTTTTTAAAAGGCGGGTTGATAATCTTGCCTATGATGCTTTCGATGCTCAAATTTTCAGATGCTATCCATGCTTGTGTGATGATTTGTGCCAAAAGGATATACTCTTTAGACTCCAAAGGATCCGCCTCGATGCCCACCAAGGAGAGCAGACTAGTTGCCGTACTCTTAAGATAAGAAGCAAAAGTATCACTCTCCTGCATCACTTCAGCAGGCGGCACATCTAAAGAGCTTAAGATATTGATCGCTACACCGGCTGAGCTTCCTGGGGTATAGAGTGTCTTTTGTACCTGATGGAATCTTTGTACCCGTTCAACACTCTGATCCCAGCTTTCAATCCCCTCTTTCCATGTCGTAGATTGTTTTTGCGCATAGGCTTCAGGATCTATCTCTTTTGTTTTTGCCTCATCCCTCACCCACGGCTCAAAAGAAGCAGCCAAGAAGTCTGGATCAGTCAGACACAGATTGCCCATATCACCCTTTGGATCGATGATGAGAGCAGGGATATTATCGATCGCTGCCTCTTCTATGAGGGCGACACCCAAGCCCGTTTTCCCCGAACCTGTCATACCGATAATCGCCGCATGGGTGGTAAAGTTTTTGTTTTTGAGCAGGGTAAGCGTATCTGTTGTCTGCATCGTTTGTACGTCTATCTCTTTACCCAAATAAAACAAGCCCAGCTTTTCATAAATCTCTTGCATATACGCTCCTCTAAAGTAAGATATCTTAAAACGATTTTATCGCATTTTTAGTTTGTTTGTTAGATGATGCGATAAAATCCCGCATCTGAATTTACCCTTTAGGGGGAACTTGAGGTAGATTAGGAGTAGGTGGCGGTGGTGCAGGATTCGTAACTGGCGGTGGTGTGGCTGGAGGCATATTGGATGATGATGATTTGACTGCAGGTTTTGTAATGCCTTGAAGCATAAAACTGATTGGCTCTTTGCCTTTTTGCTGTAACAGAACAAGCACTTTATCTTTTTCATGATAGAGATCAAAAAGTTTCATCTCAGACATCACTGGGTTGATTTCTACCTTTTCGTCTTCTAAAAGAGGCAGATGATAGTCATTTCCTTCGATACGCACCAGAGTATTGCCCTCTTTGAGCACCACCCAACATACTTTTGCCTCAGATAAAGCATATAAAGAATGGCGTGTTTTTGCGATACACACCCTGCTCATCTCCTCTTTTTGAATCGTAATATTGCCATCAGAATCCATAATATCAGCATAGAGCACTTTGACTGCTTTGCTGATGGTTTTAGATTTTTTAAGGTGTTCTGAGAGTTGCTGGTTGGAGTCTTGAAGCATATCTACTGTAGAGAAGAGTGCGACAATGACGATGCCCATCAGCGTAATGGAGATAAGGACTTCTAAAAGTGTGAAAGCTTTGCGAAAGCGCATGTGTTTTGGCATCACCCTAGCCATCCATGATACCTACGCGTATGGCTTCCTCATAGCTCGTTTGACCTTCTAGAAGCATCTGTGTGAGTTTGTCTGCGATGGTACTCATGCCATTTTGCTTCATATACTCGCGTACCTGATAGTCATTGAAGCCATCTTTCATCATCTCTTTGACTTTGTCATTGATGATAAACAATTCCCCGATTGCCTGTCTGCCTTTGTACCCTGTGAAATCACACAACTTACACCCTACAGCTTTAAAATACATTTTATCAGTAGGAACACCTATCTCCTCGGCAACTACAGGTGCCAACCGCGTCTCTTCTTTGCAATGGATACAGAGTTTACGCGCAAGCCTTTGTGCCAGTACACCCAGCAAGGTAGAAGAGATAAGAAAATTTTCGATTCCCATATCCATCAAACGGCTCAGTGACGAGGTCGCATCATTGGTATGCAGGGTTGAAAGTAAAAGGTGTCCGGTCAAAGCAGAACGAAGCGCAATATCAGCAGTTTCAGAGTCACGAATCTCTCCTACCATGATGATATCCGGATCTTGTCTTAAGATGGAACGCAAGCCAGCAGCAAAGGTGAGTCCTACTTTGGTATTGACCTGAATTTGGGAGATATTGTCCGCATTGTACTCCACAGGGTCTTCTACGGTGATGATATTTTTATCGGGTGTTGCCACATGCTGTAAGCAGGCATGAAGGGTGGTTGATTTTCCTGAACCCGTGGGTCCTGTGACAAGGATCATGCCATGGGCATGGTTGAGCAGGCGGTGAAGCTCTTTACTGATCTCTTCAGCAAAACCCAAGGACTCCAAAGTAGGGATATGTTCTGTTTGGGACAAGATACGCATAACGATACGCTCACCATGGTATGTAGGCAGTACCGAAACCCTGACATCGATAGTTTTGCCTGAGATAGCAAGCTGTGTACGCCCATCCTGAGGCACACGTTTTTCTGAGATATCCAGACTGGAGATGACTTTGATACGGTTAATCACCAACGCAACGATACTTCGCTCAAGATCAAGATGTTTTTTGAGTGCCCCGTCTATACGCAAACGCACTTCACCTTTTTTTTCACCGCTTTCGATGTGAATATCACTCGCACCTTTTTGGAGAGCCTGAAAAAACAGTGAATTCACCAGTTTAATGACCGGAGCAGACTCTTCGCTTGAGAGCAGATCTTGTGAATTGCGGATAAACTCCAACAGATCAGACTCCACTTCAATAAATTCACCTGAAGTGGTTGACATCCCTTCAAAATCAGAACTGGTCTGTATCTCTAGAAATTTATTTTTGAGTCGCGTAAAACTCTCTGCATCCACCATCACGACAGGATAGTCCAAAGAGAGTTTTGACAAATGGTTAAGTGCATCCGCCAGAGTCTCTTGCTGTACGATACAGCTCTTGTCTCCATCAATTACGGCAAAAAGCAAGGCATGTTTGAGTGCTAACTTATGATTGATCTCCTCTTCCCATAAAGGCTCGAGATTGACGTCTTGAAGTTGAGGGAAATGCATCAGAACTCCTTTTGCCTAATAGCTTACACTGCTGGGCGCTCTGTTGATTCTCTTGCTAGCAGGCGCAGAGCTTGTGGTTGAGTAAAAAGGTTTTTTTCGTTTTTCAAGCTCTTTGAAGTAAAAAGCGTTGTAGCGTTCCTGCACTTCTTCCAGCTCTGAAAGCATCTCTTTGAGCCGTTGCAGGTCGCCACTTTTCCTTACGATATAAGGGGTAAGATAGACTACAACATTTTGTTCCCTGTCTACATCTGAAGTGTGGGTAAAGAGCAATTCTCCCAACACAGGAATATCACCTAAAACGGGAATACTGGAGGTACCTTTCCCCCCGGTTTTTTTGATCAATCCACCCAAAATAACCATCTCTCCATTGTTTACAATCACATCAGTCTTGACTGTTCTTTTAGTCGTGGTTGGTCGGTCTGCCATTTGTTCCGAAGAAGGGTCAAGATCTTCAAGAACAGTTTCTATATTCATGGAAACTTTATTGTTACTGGAGAGTCGTGGCTTGACCTTTAGGGTAAGCCCGATATCTTCTCTGCTATAGTTATTGACAACGTTTGATACCCCTGCTGTAGATTGCTGCGCTGCAGTGAGGATGGACATTGTCTGCCCAACATAAATCTCTGCCTCTTTGTTGTTGGTACACAAAACAGACGGCTCGCTCAAAAGATGTGCCGCACCGTTTTGCTGCAAGAGGTCAAGTTTCGCACCCAAGGCAAATACTTTATCTACGTCTTCAAATTTAAAAGCGGGATTCGTTGTGGTAATGGCATTGCCATTGTTATCAAATTGCGTAGTGGTATTGTTTGTATTTAGAAAGCCTAAAAGTCCCGGAGACATCTGCAGTGCCTGAGCACCCAAATTGCCTGACATCGTGTAGAGACCGCTAGAGGTGATGGCACCGCCATCAAGTCCATACTTAAGACCTATCTGGGCAGCGAGATTGGTATTGATTTCGACTATCCGTGCTTTGACATAGACCTGTACTTTTGGGATGTCTATCTTCATCACCGTTTCTCTGATGTTTTTCATCTGCTCCGCTGTTGCCAGTACGATGAGTGCATTTCGTTCTATGTCAGAGACCACCATAGCCTTGCTTGGGGGCTTTCCGCCCTTGACAGGTTCTTTGACACTCACATCATTCATCTGAGAGATCAACTTGCTCATGATGATCTCCATCTCTTCGACATTGGAGTTTTTAAGATCAAGCACATACATCTTCTGGGTAGTACTTTCCCCTTTGGTATCGAGCTGTTTGATGTAGCTGATCATACGGCTGTTATTAACGCTTTTACCGACAAGAATAAGCGAGTTGGTGGCTTCATCCTGAAACACATCCACCATTTCACTCTCGATGGTTTGAGGGAAAATCTTTTTAGACATATTTTGCACATTGGGGAAAACATCTTTGACCAAAGAGTGTTTGAGCTTCACCACTACCGATTTTTTATCACCTGTTTTTTCTACCGCATTGATGACTTTGGCAACCGCACGCAAGGTAGAGGGATTTGCGGTAATCGCCAAGATATTGTTCTCTTTAAAAGAGATTATTTTGGCATTTTTATGCAGTAAAGGCTGTATCTTGGCACGAAGGACTGCTGCGTTTGAGTTTTTGAGCGGGAACATCACGGTTTTCATCGTATCACCGTCAATAGCACTGCTGACATCCAACCCTTCGCCCGCTGCATCAACTGATTTAACCACCTTGTAGTACTCCCCCTGATCTATCAGCGCAAGCCCTTTACCGCCCAAAATAGAGTTTGCCAAAGCAAAAAGCGAACTTTTTTTGATGGGTGTAGTTGAGACAAAATTGATAGTGCCTTTGGGTTCTTCTTCGATGAGTATATTTTTTTGTGTGATTTTGGACACCATCTCGATAAAATCTTTCACGCTGAGATTTCTGAAATTGACATCTACGGTCTCTTCTTCGGCGTACAACCCCATAGACAACACCAATACCAACGCAACTACTATTTTAGTTAACTTCATATTCTAACTCCACTTCTTGATTACCTCTTTCAACGACCAATGAGAGGTTATTGATATTTGAAATATTTTTATACACACCAAAGGCGGCATTGTAGCTGTCTATCTTTTCACCGTTGATAGACTTTATCACATCTCCCCTTTGTACGCCAAGTTTCTCAAATGCAGAACCCTTGCGCACGAAAGAGATACGAAACCCCTCCAACGCATTGCCTTTTTTAACCTCAACAATACCGATATTTTTATAAATATCATCCATGTTTTTTGCATAATGGGTGATGAGTGATTTATCGACGATCTTATGATCTCCCGCATCCACCACCTCTCCCTCTGGTTCACTCGCTTCAGCTTCTTCCTCTTGTGCAGGCTCATTGGGAACGATGGAAGATCCGCCTTTGGTCTTTACAAGCAAAGGGACTCTGTACATCTTGGAGGCTTTACTAAAGGTTGCATAATTGCTCCCCGCCCCCTCAAGTACAAATCCGTTTATGTCCTCGCCTTTGGAAAGCACTTTGGTTTTACGCTGATGTTCTACGGTTACCACCGTGACATCTGATGCGTTGTAGATGGCTAAAAGGGTGATATCTTTGATGCTGCCTGCTACATTTTGGGAAGGTTGTCCCACTGTAGGGGCAGGTGCTTCATTGGGGCTGAGTTTGACCCTGTAGTAGAGAGCTTTGCCTCCTTTTTGCTCCGCATAGTCATGACCACTGGGGCTGAGCCATACCATCTCAACCAAAAACCACGCCACCTTAATACTCAGCAGCACGACAAGCAAGAGCCACACCCGTGTAAGCATCACGGCATTAAAAAGATGTTTCATAGACCCATCCTTTTTCACTTTTTTTAAGCAGCGAACCCAACATTGGCAAGGCTCTGCTTTCATTAAAATCAAGATGTACCGTGCGATTGAGCAAATCAGCCTGACCCGTCATGCCTCCAAAAGAGCCTTGCGCCTCTATCTTCATCTGCGTTGGTGCCACAATAGAGTGCGAAAAAATCGCCTCTTGTGTCTCTTGGGGCACCATCTGCTTTAAAGAGTCATCCACATGCAAGGTATCGAGTTCAACGCGTGTATAAAACAACAGGGTAAGGATATCAATCTCTTTGATGGTCGCTACCTTAATCCCCTTGATGTAAACAGAGACCTGCTCCAAAGTAAGTCCAAACACTCCCTCACTGATCTTCTTTTCATTCAGGGCTATCTCCTGTTTTGCCAAAGCCTCTTCAAGCGCATAGTAAAGCTCCTGCTTAGGCATAAATCCAAGAATACCCAGCCACACAAGCATCAAAACGAGCAAAGCATTTTTTACCATTTGCATTGGAACTCCAAATCGTAAGCTGCACCTTTGTTTTCAATCGCAAGTTTTTTGATCTCAACCGGCAGGGTCATGATCTTTGAGGTTACGGCATTGAGTTCTCTGGAAGTTAAACCCTTGTAGGATGCAGTAACATTCTTCTTTTTACTGCTCCATGTGAGCTTGGAGTCAGGAACCAGTGTTTGTAGTTTAGTCACATTTTGGGTGGTCTTTTTATCTGCCCATATCTTCTGAAGGGCTATGACCTCTTTGAGTTCCTGTACCGTTTTTTTCGTTCCAGAGATCATCTCCTGCTGTGAAGCAATCTGTACATTTTTATAGATAAAAGAGAGCGCCATCAAAAGAAATGCCGCCAAAACAATCCATTCATTCTGATATCGTTTGGCTATCATAATGCCCCCTCTATCTTCAGATCATTACTGCCCGTAAATGCCGAAGTCTTATAGCTGTATTTTTGCGCCAGGGTCTTCATGCGATTGGCTATCTCTGCATCTTTACACGAAAAACGGGCTTCAAATACTTTACCCTCCATCTTTAAAGAAAGCAGTGTCACCCCTTTAAAAATCATTTCTGAAAGGTTTTTGATACTGTCTCTTTTTTTGCGCTCTGCGCTATCAAGCGTTTCAAATTTGCTCATGATACTTTGGCGGGCATAAGAGCTTTGCAAAGAAGGATGGGAGGCGAGCAGGGTTTGCAGCTCTTCATCTGCACCGCCATCACCGCTATAGCGTAAGCCTTCCACAAAAAACATCATCGCAAATAAAAGACATACAGAGGCAAACATCACGGTTTGTTTAAGCGATAAAATAGACCCGTACGACCCCTGTATCACTACACCTTTTTTAGGCGTAAAGACTTTATCGACCAAAAGGGGTGAGACCTCATCCCCCAATGCAGATCTTGGGACAATGGTCGCTATCCCTTCTAGCGCAACCAGCGCTTCAGTGTCGGACAAAAACACAGGCTTACTTAAATACTCCACTGCCTGCTGGGCAAAAAAGAGTTTGGAAACTTGCTCCAAGTCCATCCCGTTACTCTGTATAAAATCCATTATCATCTCTAAATCATACGCCAGAAAAACCCAAGAGTCTGCTTCTTTGTACACCATATAGTCATACTGTCTGCTGACATCAAGCAAGCCGTCAAACAGTGAAGGCGCAATGCGTTTTGCCTGATAGGCATACTTAATAGGCAAAATTTCTTTTTTGAGCGTATAAAACCTCGGCGTGAGCATCACATTGACTGCTTCAGTTGCGAGGGGCTTCTTGATCTCTTTATGAATCAGTAACAGCTCTTTATTGTTTCCCGTAAAATTCAAAATATTTTGCCTCTCCCTGAATATACTCAAACGTAAACCGATACTGCTCTTTTGCATAGCGGTAGGAGACAGAACATTGTGTCTCATCCATAAATGCCGTATCTGCCAACACATTTTGCCACTGTGCGTAATCTCCGCCATTTTGCTGGACAAAATCCTGCAAGGAAGGCCTGTCAAGCTCTAGTGAGTTCACCCATTCACCTGTCAAAAAAACATCCATCCCAAACAAAAAAGCGATCAGTTCAGCTGAACTGTATGCCGCATCAATTTTATCTGCATGAGGTGAAAAGGTAAAATACTTTTCCCAAGGCACAAGCCCTGTGTTTTCATCATCGGTTTCAAACTGATAGCGCATCAAAAGTGTTTCAAATTGTTGATAAGACATAATACCTTTTTTTTGGTGAAGTCTTCTTTGAGAAATTGTTATCAAATTGTAATCATCTGACATCTCTTCTTGTAAGATTTCAAGCAGTCTGGTGGGGTCTTGCAGCTCATACTCTTGCGCGATAAAATCAAAGAGATTTTGTGCAACCGTGTACTGTGATTGGCTTTGTGTATCTTGAGACAAACCCAGCCAATTGATATTGACCCCTCTGTTAAGGGCTTTGCACTCGAGCACCATAGCAAACTTCTCATCTTCATCTTGTATGGGCAGAGCGGTTCGGTAGAGAAAGGAAAAGAGCGTTTTTCTGTCTTCTATACTCCCGAAAATGGCGACAATATCGGCATAATACACATCCGCTTGAATCAGCGCTTTTGTAGAACTCGCCTCATCTTGCGCCTCTTTAAAATAGCCCAAAAGCACTGTACTAAGCGCGATAATCACCGCCAAAACAGACAAGGTAATCATCAAGGCAAACCCTTGTCTCTTCTTTGTGCCGATACTAATCATGTTTGGTTTTATCCATCTAAAAGCTCTATTCAAGTAAAATATTTGAAATTAAAATCCAAATATTATACCCAAGCAAACCAAAGGATAGACATGACACGCAACACTCCACTTAGAGCCGGCTTTTCACTGATTGAACTTCTGATTGTTATTGTTATTCTTGGCGGATTGGTTGCTGTTGTTGCGCCTGGTTTGATGGACGCTGCAGATGGTGCAAAGAGGGACACGGTCTGTCTTAAAATGAACGACTTGAAAAAAAGATTTGATATGTTCAGTCTTGATAACGGCACATACCCCGACACTGAAGAGGGTTTTGAAGCCCTTCTGAGCAACCCCGATGCAGACAAATATCCAAATTACCGTGAAAAACCGTATCTGAAAGAACTCCCCAAAGACTCATGGAAAACACCTTTTATCTATATCAAAAAAGGCTCCGATATCGAAATCATCTCTTATGGTGCCGACAGGAAAGAGGGAGGCGAAGAGAACAACAAAGACATCTTGTTTAGCGAATGTTCAAAATAAGATCTTTGTATGTCTTATAAAAAGAGATACAGTACCACACAAGGCTTTTCTTTACTAGAACTGCTTATCGTGATACTTATTGTCTCTATCGTTTATTTTCTTGGCTTTGATGGCATAGAGATAGGTAAACCAAAACCCAAAGCCCTTACTCCGCTTACGCTGAAATCAACTATCACCTCTTCAGATTTTTTTCCCGGACAAGGTACGTTTATGTGTATCGACAAGTGTCGCTCTTGCTATTTTAGATCAGACATAGCCTCTGCGTTTGAATCTTACCCCTATGTGGTAGATTTGGGAGAGCTTGAAGTCTATACTCTGGATGCCCAAGATGCGCTGGTAGAACTTGAGTATGGTCATTATCAGGATGAAAAAATCTGTCTAATAATGGACTTTTATCCTAATGGCAGTTCCACACAGCTGATACTCAAAGACAAAACAAGCAGCTATTTTCTTCCTGCTTATTTCGACGAGCCCCAAAGTTTTGCTTCCATAGAAGAGGCAAAAGATTTTTGGCTAAGAAATACGGCGCTTGTCTCTGACAACGGAGCATTTTATTGAAACCGTTTCGTCCTGCTTTTACGATTATAGAGATATTAGTATCGGTGATCATCATCTCTTTTGCCATACTCTTCGTACTCAAAATACACAGCGAAAATCACGAACAAATCGTCTATATCACACAAAGAAACACGCTCGCTTTTCAAGACTCGCTCTATCTTGACAAAGAGAGTCTGCGGTACCATAAAGACCATAAAACCGCTTATGATGTCTTGGAAAAAACCTTTAAAATCACCGAACAGGAGAGTAGAGAAATCCTCAAACAACACAGCAGCGATATCTTTACGCCTGAAGAGATAGAGATTTTACCTCCTGCGGGTCAGCCTGGCCCCAGCACTATTGTCAATGAAGTGATGCTAAAAGGTAAACAATCCTCAATCTACAGCCATTTTAGACTTGAGCCTTTTTAATCCAATGCTTCCGAGCAAGATACAGTTAAACAAGTTATAATACTCCCAATAGACGGTAAGGACAAGAAAACGCATGCTTTTTAAGTATAAAGGGTTTGACAAAACAGGTAAAAAAGTCAAAGGCACCGTTACGGCAAGTTCAGTAGAAGAGGCAGGTCAAAAACTCCGAAACAGCGGTATCTATCATGAAGGACTTACTGCATCCAAAGAGTTCTCCCTGGATGCTTTTTCTAAACGTCAAATGCCTACAGACCTGCTGAGTACCTTCTCTAAAGAACTCTCTTCGTATCTCAATTCAGGCATGACCATCCTCACGGCCATTAAACTGCTTGAAAACCAGCATGAGGGTGAAAAACGCTATGTCTCTTTTCTCAACTCCATCAAAACCATGATCGATGAAGGAAAATCCCTTTTTAATGCACTCAATGCGCAAAAAGTCTATGCAATGCCCGACTTTTTCCTTCAAAGTCTCAACGTCGCTGGACAAAGCGGAAAGATGGTCGAAGTACTGACCAATATGGGAAACTTTTTCTCAGCCCAAAACAAAATTAAAAAGCAGGTCAAAGGTGCTATGACCTATCCTGCCATTATCTTTATCGTAGCCATTGGGATGACCTCTTTTTTGATTGCTTTTGTCGTACCCAAGATCACGGAGATATTTGAAGACACGGGACAGGCACTGCCTCCTATTACGCAGTTTGTACTTGCTTTAAGTGATTTTTTGACCTCACACTATATCGCCATTATTGTCACCCTTGTACTTTTCATCCTTGCTTTTAAGCTCTCTTATGCAAAACTGGAAGGTTTTCACCGTATCATAGACTCGCTCTTACTCAAAATGCCTGTACTGGGCACACTCATCCAAAATCACGAACTGGGAAGATTCTCTTACATTCTCTCTTTGATGCTGAGCTCAGGCGTAGCGTATGCACAGGCTGTGGGACTAGCCAAAGCAACGTTCAGCAACTACGGACTGCGTGCGCTTTTTGAAAAAGCTTCAGTCAAAGTGCTTGAAGGCAACAAACTCTCAAACTCTTTGCAGATGACAAAAGGCGTCAAGCTCAAACGCAATTTTATGCAGTCTTTGGCACTGGGTGAAGAGTCCAGCGAAGTCGCTCAGATTTTGGATAATACATCCACACTTTACGCGGAAGAAAATGAAGATAAACTCAAACTGCTTTTGGGTCTTTTAGAGCCTTTTATGATGCTCTTCATCGGTACAGTGGTCGGTGTCATCGTCTCAGCTATGCTGCTTCCTATCTTTACCATGACCCAAGGTCTTCAGTAATGCCAAAGCAACGTTTTAGAGCAGTAAAACAAAACAAAAATCCTCAAAAAAGCACCCCAGACAACACCCTAAACTATGCAACATCCAGCTTAAAAATTAAAGCCTTTTTAACCGATGCCTTTATGTTGCTGATGCCCATTATGTACATCGTTTTTTATCTGGTAATGGACGGTAGAGAAGATTTTGCCGCACACAAAGTACTGGGGTGGGGTTACATACTCATTCCTCTGGTGCTGCTGCAAAGTGCCTTTATGTACTTTAGCGGACAAACACCAGGGTATCGTGCCTACCACATCACACTCATCGATGAAAAGACCCAAAGCAAACCTTCCTTGCCTGTGATACTTTTTAGAAACATGGCTGCGATACTTTCTTTTGTAACTCTTATAGGCTGGGCACTGATGTTTTTGCGTAAAGACAGCAAAACGCTCCATGACCTGCTCTCAAAGACCGTCGTCGTGCAGACACTATGATGCTTCCACAATACCAATCAAAACTTTCGCTCTCTTTTTTACTCGGGACTTACTACTTTTTTTACTTTGCTTTGGTGGGAGTCTATATTATCTTCATGCCAAAAGTATTGCTGGAGCTCTCCTATTCTACCGTAGAAGTAGGCATCATCTATGCCGCTGCACCTTTTATGCGTTTTTTACTCCCTTTTGCCTTTCGTCATTTCATCGCATTAACCCCAGGAGTCTATCGTCTTTCTTTGGTGCTTACCTTCTTCTCTACCCTTAGTTTTTTAGCTGTGGTAGATCATTTTTGGCTCTATCTTGGCGCAAATCTTCTTTTTGGTGCAGCCGTCGGTATCTCCCTGCCTTATGTGGAGACCATTGCCCTTGGTGCATTATCCAAAGACCGTTATGGAAAAGTACGGCTCTGGGGATCGCTTGGCTTTATGGCGATTGCACTCTGGCTTGGAAAAGTGCTTGATGCGCCCCAAGAAGCACTCTATTATCTTAGTGCCATGGCATTTCTGACGCTATTTTTTGGTGCCATCCTGACAAAATACGACACCACACCACACTCTACAGCACATGAAGATGCGTCCTTTTCACTCTCAAAATACTGGGCATTTTGGCTCTCTATCTTTTTGATGCAAGTGGGATTTGGCGGATTTTACAACTTCTTTACCATTTACGAGACAGCCCATGGCATCTCATTGGAGATAACAAGCTGGATGTGGAGTTTTGGCGTTGCCTGCGAGATACTGATGCTCTACTTTCAAGGACCGCTTTTGCAACGCAATCTGCTCTCTCTCTTACAGTTTGCCACCCTTGTTACTGCACTAAGATGGATGATACTCTACCTGTTTCCAGACTCTGTGATACTCACTTTTGCTTCACAGTCCCTGCACGCCATAGGTTTTGCACTCTATCACACCGCTGCGATTACCTATGTCTTCTCCCTCTACACACAGAAAAAACTTGCCCAACAGTTTTTTCTGGGCATCGCATTTGGCTTGGGTGGCTCCGTAGGTGCTGTACTCTCAGGGCAACTCTATGGTGAGTATCTCTTTTTAGCAGAATCCCTTATTACTCTCCTCGCATTTGCCGTTTTGCTTGTCCATCAAAAACGCAAAGCGGTGTTAACACCATGAAAAAATCTATCCCTGCTGTACTCTTTGCCGGCGGCAAAAGTTCGCGTATGCAAACAGATAAAGCACTGCTTCCTTTTGGCGGGTACGAAACGCTGGCAGAATTTCAACACAGTAAACTCACTGCACTCTTTGAAGCGGTCTATCTCTCTGCCAAAACAGACAAATTTCCTTTTCCCTGCAAGGTCATCCAAGACAAAGAACCCCTTAGCGCACCTCTTGTGGGTATCATTGCTCTCTTTGAGGCGCTAGGGAGTAATGCGGTATTTATTTTGAGTGTCGATGCACCCTTTGTTTCTACTGAACAGATA
>JAABRH010000003.1 GCA_011391015.1 Sulfurovum sp. | reverse complement strand
AAAAGAAATATTTTAAACGAATTGACTCATGCGGGTATGGAGGTGACTGTGGTACCAAACTCCATGTCTGCTGAGGCTATTATTGCCAAAATCGATGCAAAAGAGTGTGACGGTGTCTTTTTGTCAAATGGACCGGGGGATCCGCTTATATTGAAAGAAGAGCACGAAAAAATCAAAAAACTGATTGCGCGTAAAGTGCCTCTGTTTGGTATCTGCTTGGGGCATCAGCTGCTATCAATCGCACATGGATACGATACCTACAAACTGCAATTTGGACACCATGGTGGAAACCATCCTGTTGTCAATGTTGCAACAAACTCAGTAGAGATTACTGCGCAAAACCATAACTATAATGTACCTCGGGCTATTACAGAAGTGGCAACTGTGACACATATCAATCTCTTTGACAATACAATAGAGGGACTAAAGTATAATGATTCTCCGACTATGTCCGTACAGCATCATCCTGAAGCAAGTCCTGGACCGCATGAAAGTGCCTATGTTTTCAGCGAATTTGCAAAAATGCTTTAAGGGATTGCGATGAACATTACGATTTTATTTGGTGGGTCAAGCTATGAGCATGAGATTAGTATCGTATCGGCAATCACCATGAAAAAAGTACTCAAAAAATCTACTTTAACCTATATTTTTGTCTCAGAAGACAGAGAGTTTTATCTCGTCGATACAGATAAAATCAATGCAAAACTTTTTTCTTCCGGCGCCTATAAAAAAGGAAAAAAACTTACACTGAAAAATGGCGGATTTTTCAGTGACACTCTTTTCGGTTCTAAAGTGGTAACCGCTGATGTAACCCTTAATCTCATACATGGAAGAGATGGAGAAGACGGAAAGATAGCTTCGTTGATGGAGTTTTACGGCATTTCGTATATCTCCCCGCGTATGGAAGCATCAGCTCTTTCATATAATAAGCTCTATACCAAGTTTTTAGCCCAGAATTTTGGAGTGAAAACCGTCCCCTATGAATATCTTTCTAAAGATGATGAAAGAAACATAGGGATGCCTTTCCCGGTTATTGTAAAACCTGTGCGTTTGGGAAGCAGTATCGGCGTGAGTATCGTAAGAGATGCGTCTGAACTTGATTATGCGCTTGATGTAGCATTTGAGTTTGATTCAGAGGTGATTGTAGAACCCTTCATCGAAGGAGTCAAAGAGTTCAATCAGGCAGGTTGTTATACTGATAAGTGGGAACTCTCACTTATTGAAGAGCCCCAAAAAGATGTTTTTTTGGATTTTGAGAAAAAATATATGGATTTTGCCAGAGATTCACAGGTACTCGAAGCGCAAATTCCTGATGAACTAAAGGCAAAGATACAAGAAAGTTTTAAAACAATATATAACCCTCTTTTTAAAGGAAGTATTATTCGTTGTGACTTTTTCGTGGTCGACAATGAAGTACTTTTAAATGAAATAAATCCAATTCCCGGATCCATGGCAAATTATCTTTTTGAAAATTTTGAAGAGATGGTGTATAGACTCTCTCAACATCTTCCAAAAGAGTCAAATATAAAGATAGACTACCAGTATATCCATTCTATCCAAAGTGCAAAAGGGAAAGCGTAAGCCTTCCCGACCCCTTTTTTATTCTACAATCAAATAATTAAAATCACAAAAAATTATATTAATATAAAATTTTTATTTTTATATGCAACAAAGTGTTAATTATCTGTTAAATAAAACCCATTTTATACATTTTTATTACGATTTAAGTGCTTCTAGATTAAAATAAATATTCTATTATAGAGAAAATGGGGAGGGTAAATGAAAAAACTTTTGATGTATTTGATGCTGATGAGCACAGTACATGCAGCAACCCAATTGGGGATAAATGAAAATCTCGGAACGATGGTTCCGCTTGATTTGACATTTATCAACGAGAAGGGTGAACGGGTAACCTTAAAGAAACTGATGGATGGTAAACCAACTATGATTTCTTTAAATTACTTTCGTTGCGCAGGTATCTGTACGCCACAATTAAACGACATGGCAAAAATGTTGGGACGTTTGGATTTGGCAGAAAATACAGATTACAAGGTACTCACAATCGGATTTGCTGAAGACGAAGGGTATGAGTTGGCTGCTGCAAAACGAAATACAATGCTCAAAACGATACAAAGAGAATACGTGCAAGATGCATGGCACTTTGTCGTAGGAGAAAATAACTCTTCAGGTATTTTGGCGAACAAAGTCGGATTTGAGTATGAAAAAACGGTTTCACCAGCAGGCGTGGTTGATTATGTGCATCCTGCAGCACTTATTATGCTTTCACCTGAAGGAAAAGTCACGCGTTACCTCAATGGTATCGAACAACTTCCTTTTGATGTGAAGATGGCACTTATGGAAGCAGGTCAAGGAAAAGTAGGCCCGACAATAGCAAAAAATTTGCTCTATTGTTTTGCTTATGATCCTAAAGCTAAAACATATATTTTCAAATGGGAAAAAATAGCAGGTGCGGTTATGACGCTAATCATGTTGGCATTCTTCATTTATCTTGTCCGTACAAGCAGAAGAGAAGAAGACCCCCAACACAACAAAGGAGATAACTAGATGAGTAAAACGTATTTCGACGAAACACACTGTGCCATAGGGCACCCCAAAAGTACATTCATGCAGTGGATGCTTACAATTGACCATAAAAGAATTGGTATTATGTATGCGGCTGTCATGTTTACGTTCTTTTTTGTTGCAGTAGCAACTGCATTTTTGATGCGTTTGGAGCTATTTGCACCAGGACAACAATATATAGATGGGGACACCTTTAACCAGGCATTTACACTTCACGGTGTAATTATGATTTTCCTCTTTATCGTACCGGGAATCCCTGCGATCTTTGGTAACATTGTAATGCCACTGATGATTGGAGCCAAAGATGTTTCTTTTCCAAGATTGAACTGGTTTACATTTTGGCTTTACATTTTGGGTTGTATTATTGCAGTATCGTCTTTATGGGTAGGCAATGGATTTGCAGATACAGGCTGGACTTTTTATGCACCATACTCACTCAATACAGGTACAAATGTTATCTTCACACTTGTTGCAGCCTTTATCCTAGGTATGGCATCTATCCTTACAGGACTTAACTTTCTTGTAACGATTCATAGACTTAGAGCACCGGGTATGACTTTCTTTAAGATGCCGCTGTTTGTATGGGGTATCTATGCAACTGCATGGATTCAGCTTTTGGCTACACCTGTTGTAGGGATTACACTAGTACTTGCTATCATGGAAAAATACTTCGGTATCGGTATCTTTGACCCAGCAAAAGGTGGAGACCCTGTATTGTTCGAGCACCTTTTCTGGATCTATTCTCACCCAGCGGTATATCTTATGATTCTTCCTGCATTTGGTATTATGTCTGAGATTATCCCAGTATTTTCAAGAAGAGAAATTTTTGGATACAGAACGATAGCACTTTCATCTGCTTCTATTGCAGGTATTGGTTATTTGGTATGGGGTCACCACCTTTATACTTCAGGTATGGCAGACATTGCAAAAACAGTATTTTCATTTTTGACATTCTTTGTTGCGATTCCTACAGGGATTAAATTCTATGACTGGATTGCAACCATGTACAAAGGTAAGATTGTTCTTTCAACACCAATGTTGTGGGCATTAGGAACGATTATTACATTTGCAATCGGTGGTCTTACAGGGGTAACAATTGCAATGATCGGTGTAGATATCCATCTTCAAGATACTTATTATACGGTGGCACACTTTCACTATGCGATGCTTGGTGGTGTTGTCTTCTTGCTTTTTGCTGGTATGCACTACTGGTTCCCACTTGTTACAGGTAAAATGTACGATGAGGAAAAAGCAAAAATTGCATTTTACTTGAACTTTATAGGATTTAACCTCTTGTGGTTCCCGATGTTTATCGCGGGTTACCTTGGTATGCCACGTCGTTATTTTGACTATTTGCCAGAATTTCAAATCTATCATCAGATTTCATTTTTTGGAGCAATCATTTTTATCGTTGGGCTTGTTTATATGTTCTATGTACTTATTCAGGGATGGAGAAAAGGTGAAAAAGTGGGTGTGAATCCATGGAGAGCAACAACACTTGAGTGGCACTTGCCGTCATCACCACCACCATTGGAAAACCATAGCAAAGTACCATATGTAGATTTTGATCCCTATGAGTATTTCCATGGTGAACCTGTAGTTAAATTTGATGCAAATATGAGAAGGATAGACTGATGGCACACGCATATGTACCTGAAATCGCGGTAGACCGCGAAGGAAATGAACATGTAGTTCAAGGTTGGCAAGATGACTTTTACGGCGGAAAATTAGGTTTTTGGCTGTTTATGTTGACTGAAGTAATGATGTTTGGAGGGATGTTTCTTGCACTTGCGTACTATAATACCCTACATCCGCAAGATTTTTTGGATGCATCAGCTTCGCTGAATAGACTTTTGGGCGGAACCAATACAGTGATACTTTTGATCTCTGCGTTGACGATGGGACTAGGTTTACTCAAGATGAGAGCAGGTGATGTCAAAGGTTCCAAATTGATGATTTGGGCAACGATTTTATTGGCAGTTTTGTTTTTGGTGATTAAAGGATTCGAATGGACAGCAGAGTATAATCACGGTATCTTTTTGATGCATGGTGAAATGCTTCCTGAGTCTACAATGGCTTTTGGTAAAAAATTATTTTTTGGTATGTATTTTACTATGACGGGTCTTCATGGATTTCATATCATTATCGGTATCGGTTTGATGATTTGGTTGCTTAAGCGTATTAATGCAGGCAAAGTAAGTCCTGAACACTATATTTTACATTTTAATATTGCATTGTACTGGGATATCGTACACCTTATTTGGGTATTTGTTTTCCCGTATTATTACATGATAGGCGCAGCAACAGGAGGAACAAGTGGGCACTAATACAACAGTAAATTATAAAGAAGAAAAAGTAGTATATTATAAAGTTCTTGTAGGATTGTTACTTTTGACAGCGGTCACTTTTGTGCAACCGCATTTGTTTATGACACACTCAACTTTTTTGGCACAAATGCTGATCGCAGTAGTAAAAGCATGGCTTATTGTCATCTATTATATGCACTTAAAAGGTGAAAAACTGATAGGATCAATGGTGATTTTTGCACTGTTCCTTGTTTTGGTTTTCTTTGTTATCGTTATTGGTGTAGATGTTACCAATTTCCAATTTGGGGCTGAAAGTTATATCACAGCACCAGCAACTACTGGGGCTGAACACGTGACAGCACCAGCGCACCACTAGGAGTCATGATGAGTAATAGCTTACAAGGATTTGATGCTAGAGCGGCTACATTTGCTGCTGATGTAGAACAGGCATTTTGGGTGAACTTTTGGATTTCAATTGTTTTGTTTCTCTCGGTTGTTGTACCGATGGTCTATTTTGCATGGAAATACAATGCAAATAAAGTAAAAAATGAAGATGTTGAAAATGTCACACACAATACGGCACTGGAAATTGCATGGACGCTGATTCCGACTGCGTTGCTGATGGTGCTTTTTTACTTTGGTTATACTTCGATGCAGGTACTCAGAACAATGCCTGCAGAAAGCGAAAGTATTGTGGTTAAAGTGGAGGGTTCCAAATGGAAGTGGAAATATGAATACCCTGCAAATGCAAGCGGACACGTGCATAGAATCGGTGGTGCATTCCAAAAGCCAAAATTAGATGAAAAGGGTAAAGTGGTTGAAGAAGGTTCTATGGGCTTAACTGCGCTTTATGTGCCTGTAAATACTAATGTTATATTAGAGATGACGGCACCAAAGAATGATGTCATTCATGCATTTTATGTCCCTGCCTTTCGTATGAAAGAGGATGTGGTTCCTGGACGTACAACCAAACAGTGGTTTAATGCTACTGAGGTAGGTGAGTATGATGTTGAGTGTGCTGAGTACTGCGGTACCGACCACTCCTATATGTACTCTAGAATTGTGGTACTCCCACAAGCTGAATATGATGCATGGTTCAATAGTACAGAAGATACACCTAAAGGTAACTACACCAAAACGGGTGATGCACTGTTGTTACGACATGGATGTACACAATGTCATGCAATACAAACAGATGAAATGAAAATTGGGCCTTCACTTAAAACCAGATTGAGTAAAGAACAAGTATTGGACGTGATTAAAAATGGTCAAAATAAACTTGGATATGATATGGGAGCAATGCCTGGTGGTTTAGTAGCAGGTGCAGAAGCAGAAGAGATTGCTGCGTATGTAGCCGGTGGCATGAAAGGTCAACAACCTTCGTCATTTGCTGCGTGTTCTTCATGTCATGGTGAAGATGGTAAAGGCATGGGTGGAATGTCTCCTGATCTTGTAGGATATGATGCAACACTTTTAAGCCATGTATTTAAAAACGGTAAAGAGGGCATAATTGGTAGAATGCCAGCATATCCTGATATGCCAGAAGATGAGATTTCAGCTATTGCCGAATATCTCGAAAAAAATAGCAAATGATAAAAGATTTTTTCGTCGTAACAAAGTTTGTACTCTCTTTTGCAGTGAGCCTTTCTGCACTTTTTGCCTATATTATGGCAAAAGGTGAGGTTGGGCTTGATATGCTGTTGGCAACGTTTTCTGTACTTCTAGTTGCCATGGGTGTCTCAACACTCAATCAAGTGCAAGAGTACAAATCAGATGCGAATATGGAAAGAACAAAAAATCGTCCAATCGCTGCAGGGAGAATGTCCCCGCAAACGGGAATACTCATTGCAGCAGTACTTATTGTGTGTTCACTTGCTTCAATATACTCCTTGCTTGGTTTGACTGGTATAAACATTTTTATGTTTGCTTTTATTTGGTATAACGCGATGTATACACCTTTGAAAAAAAAGAGTGCATTGGCTGTTGTTCCTGGAGCAATATTGGGTGTAATTCCGCCTGCGATCGGTTGGCTGGTGGCGGGTCATTCACTGATGGAGTTAGAGTTTTTAGCCTTAGCTCTATACTTTTTTGTTTGGCAGGTTCCACATTTCTGGTTACTGGTGATGTTGTTTCACGGTGATTATAATGATGGCGGATACCCTACAGCGATGCGTCTTTTTGGTCAAGCCAGCTTGCAAAGACTGACATTTGTGTGGTTAATGTTAACCATTCAGACAGGTGTCTTTCTTGTTTGGGTTTTTCAAGTTTACACTGTAACCATAGGTGCCTCAGTTCTTGTTGGGATATGGGCATTTATTAGCTCCTTAGAGCTTTTAAGCGAAAAATTTGAGCTTAAAAATGCACGTTCGGTTTTTTGGAAAATCAATGCAGCTTTTTTGCTGATAGTCATACTGATCAGTATGGATGAGTACATCAAACATCATATCGTTTAACTCAAAACCAAAGCAGTAGCTTTGGTTTTACTCCTTATAATATCTATCATTTTATTCATTATTAAATCAAAGGATCATTGATGCAGGAAAAGAACTATTCGCTTGAAGCGATTTTGGCATCTGTAAGCTCTTACAAAAAACAAGTGGCTAAAAAACGTTTGATTTTTGATCAGTCTGCATTGGGCGGAATCAGTAGCAAGTGGGTGATAGCATTTTTTTGGGCTTTGCCTGTAGTGGAATATGCAGGAATTTTTAATCCATGGGTATTTGGTATGCTGGGAATAGCTCAGGCGATTATTTTTTATATCGTATTTCTTTCGATGCTGATGATCATGGTCATAGCCTTAGGGTTTATCAATAACCATAAAGTGATTCGGCAGATTACCCCGTCATGGCAACATTATTTCCCCAATAATGAACTGGGATGGGTACTTGCATCGGGTGCAACACCGTATAAAGATTTTTTTAAGCACTATAGTGCGGCTTTAAATCAAAACCTGCATGGTGAAGCACTCCAGGATGCATTACAAACAGCGTTTAATACGATGCAAGAACAAAACAAAGAGTTGTATGAGGCGATGAAAAACCATAGTTCCAGAGTAGCATAAAAGAGAATATTGGTCTGATAAAAATCAATATTACTGATAGATTAAATCGGACTAAAATTATCGTTTAATAGAATAAACCACTTCATATTTACATCAAATGTAACGATTAGTACCATGTATAGGCATTGATTCATTATTTAAGTCTCCATATAATCAAATAATATTATAATTATAATTGAGTGTTGTAATCAAATTACAGCATAGAATTTTTACAAGGGGGTATGTATGCAATCAAATGCAGCATTGGAATATGACTATTCATTGGCAAAAAAGTTTACTTTTTTAACGATTTT
Source organism: Sulfurovum sp. (assembly GCA_011391015.1). Classification (GTDB taxonomy): domain Bacteria; phylum Campylobacterota; class Campylobacteria; order Campylobacterales; family Sulfurovaceae; genus Sulfurovum. Next base: position 61,739 of record JAABRH010000003.1, on the reverse strand, counting down.
GTTTGGATTTTTAGGAATGCTTGTCGGCACAATCATCGCCGCACAAATGGCATTTCCTGAATTGAACTATCTATTGGGAGAGTATGGGACGTTTTCTAGACTAAGACCGATTCATACAAATACAGTGGTTTTCGGATTTACGGTATCCGGTATTTTTGCAACATGGTTTTATCTGGGGCAAAGAGTACTGAAAGTCTCAATGGCTGAATCAAAATTTTTGATGATTATTGGAAATCTTCAGTTTTGGATTTACTTTGTAGGTGCACTTCTTGCAACAGTCTCTTTACTTTTTGGTGTTTCTGCATCAAAAGAGTATGCAGAGTACGAATGGCCATTTGATTTGGTCGTTGTTGTGGTGTGGGTACTATGGGGTATCGGTATTATGGGACTGATCGGAATTAGAAGAGAAAAAGCACTCTATATCTCTGTTTGGTATTATCTTGCTTGTTTCCTTGGTATTGCTATGCTGTATCTGTTTAACAATATGTCTATTCCTACTTATTTTGCTACTGAAGGTCTTGGAAGTATGTTACATTCAGTTTCAATGTATTCAGGAACCAATGATGCGCTTGTGCAATGGTGGTATGGACACAATGCGGTGGCATTTGGATTTACTGTACCTATCGTTGGTATGATTTACTACTTCCTTCCAAAAGAGTCAGGACAGGCGATTTATTCGTATAAACTCTCTTTACTTTCATTTTGGGGTTTGATGTTTGTCTATCTATGGGCTGGTTCACACCACCTACTTTGGTCAACCGTTCCAGACTGGATGCAAACCATGGGTTCAGCGTTTTCTGTGGTACTCATATTGCCATCATGGGGATCTGCTATCAACATGCTTCTTACGATGAAGGGTGAGTGGAATCAATTGACAGAAAATCCATTGATTAAGTTTATGGTACTTGCTTCTACATTCTATATGCTTTCCACGATTGAAGGTCCTATTCAGGCGATTAAATCTGTTAATGCGATTGCACACTTTACGGACTGGATTCCAGGGCACGTACATGATGGTGTATTGGGCTGGGTTGTATTTATGATTATGGCTGCAATCTTCCATATGGCACCACGTATGTTCAAAAGAGAACTGTACTCTAAAAAAATGATGGAACAACAGTTCTGGCTTCAAACAACGGCTGTTGTACTTTACTTTACCTCTATGTGGATCGCAGGTATCACACAGGGGATGATGTGGAGAGCAGTGGATGAGTATGGTAACTTGATGTATAGCTTTATCGATACCGTAACAGTATTGCACCCGTACTATGTGATCAGAACTGTGGCTGGTGTGTTGTATCTTACAGGTTTTGTGATGTTTGCATACAATATTTACAAAACAATGACTGCAGGTAAAGTGCTTACGCAAGAACCTCAGTTTAGAACGCCTATGGCATAAGGGAGGTAGTTAGTATGTTTTTTCATTGGTTAGAAAAAAACCCATTCTTTTTTGCTTCGGCGATATCGATTGTTATTTCATTTGCGGGACTTATCGAGATAGTACCAAACTTTGCAAAAGCGGCTAAGCCACTTGTGGACATGAAACCACGTTCCGTACTTGAACTTGCAGGTAAAAATGTCTATATGAAAGATGGCTGTATGACCTGCCATTCACAAATGATTCGTCCATTCAAATCAGAGACAGACCGTTATGGTGACTATTCACTCTCTGGTGAGTATGCATATGATAGACCATTTCTTTGGGGAAGTAAGAGAACAGGTCCGGACTTGCACCGTGTAGGAAACTACAGAACTACAGATTGGCATGAAAACCATATGCTTAACCCCGCAGAGATCGTACCTGGATCGATAATGCCAGCTTATAAACACCAGTTTACAAACTTGGCTGATATCGAAACAGCGTATGCAGAAGCAGTCACGGTTAAAAATGCATTTCATACACCGTATGGCGATGAATTTCAAGGAACTAGAGCTGCATGGGATGCGCATAAGACAAAAGTCTTAGCTGATGCTGCAGCGATAGCAGCAGATATGAAAAATCAAGATGTTAAAGATGCAGTTGCCAAAGGCGAAGTGCCTGAAATCGTAGCGCTGATTGCATATCTTAACAGCTTAAAGTAGCAGGGTAAAATGGACATTAGAGAACTTCAAGGCTATGCCTCATTCTTTATGACCATTTTTTTGGTGATTATGCTGTATGGGTACATCATACACTTATACAGATCTGAGAAAAGAGGTGAGCGGGATTATGAAAAATACGGTAATATCGCACTGGATGACGAAGTCACCAGTACGCCCATAGAAGATAAACCCGCTTCACAAAGAGAATACAAGGAGGAGAATAAATGAATGCATTAATGATTAAAGCATTGGCATTTGCAGCATTATTGATTATAGCAACTATTGCAGTAATTATGAATTTTGGTATGGATGTCCTTGCGGATGATATGACTGCGATAACAATGGGCGGTGCTATAGCAGTTGCAACGATTACAGCGGCAGTTGCAGTGAAATATATCAATCAGATCAAAACGGACACTGCAAGCGGAGAACTTGCGGATGAAAACTGGGATGGTATCGGTGAGTATAAAAATGAACTTCCTTCAGGATGGGCGTACTCGTTTTTAGCACTTTTTTTGTGGTCTATGTGGTATGGTCTTATAGGTTATCCCGTAAATGCTTACAGTCAAATCGGTGAGTACAACGAAGAAGTATTGGCGTACAATGCTAAATTTGCTTCTATACATAAAGATGCTGATACCGCAACACTTAAAGAGATGGGTGAATCGATCTATTTGGTACAGTGTGCACAGTGTCATGGTACCATAGGTGATGGTCTTTCTGGAAAAGCACAAGACTTTACTTCAAGAATGACAAAAGAGCAAGTATTGGATGTGATCAATAACGGTTCAAACCAATTGGGTTATGCGATGGGTATGATGCCTCCAGGTATGGCAAGCGGTGCGGATGCCGAAGCGATTGCAGCCTATGTTGCTGGAGGTATGAAAGGTGAGCAGCCTGCAGCGTTTGCAGCATGTTCTTCTTGTCATGGTGCGGATGGTAAAGGCATGGATGGCATGGCGCCAAACCTAGTGGAATATGACAATGCCGTGTTGAACCATGTATTGCAAAACGGTAAAAAAGGTGTTATTGGTAAAATGCCATCATTTAAGACACTTATTCCATCAGAATCAGTACAAGAGAAAGCTTTGACTGTATATATTCAGTCATTGTCAAACTAAGGAGTTTACTATGGCAGAAAATACAAATCGAAGTGTTTTTGGACTTCACGGAATAGCAGGCGTATTGATATCGATTGTAGGGCTGTTGGGAATACTTGTTGCTCTTATGCTTTTAGCAGTTATATCGCAAAGAAACGGGGTAGAAAATCCGTATGATCCTGCACCTATTAGAGATGTCAATAATGTCAAAATGATCTCTGTTGATAACAAACAATTTGCATTTCAACCTAAAAAGGATTAGTGATGATTAAATATATGGATAAAGTTCTGATTGCGTGTATGGCTTTTGCTGCTATTGCGGCACTTTATTTGTCATTCAGTCAAAACCTTTTGTACGTAGGCTGAGATGATTAAAGCAATCATAAAGGCAGTGCTGATACTTTCAATACTGCCCTTTTTGCTTGATGCGCAGACTGTTTTACGTAATGATCTCTTAAAATTAGAGGCGCAAAAACGGATTGAGCAAATGGGTCAGGAACTGCTGCATAAAACAGGGGTGACTGTCTATTTGATTGCAACCAATGAGCATTTTGAAGCAGGATTCAATCTGGTAACGTATGCCAAGCAGTATGAAGCAAACATGAGTAAGCCGTATGTATTATTTATTTTTGCTCCTTATGCAACGATTACAGAACACTCTGAGATGCGTGGAAGGGTAGGGATTATTCCCTCTTCAGATGAGATCAAATCTTTATATGATTATGATGCTGTACGTGATGCGGCTGTCAATATCGTGGCAGTCAAAGACAGCAACACAGATGAAGATAAGTTCAACATCGGTATCCTTCAGGGGTATTCTGAACTCTGTGACGGGATAGCTTCTTCAAAAGATATAATACTTCAGACGACAATCCCTAATGAGATGGGCATCATGCTAACCATCCTTAGGGTGCTGGTGTATGCCGGTACGCTGGCTCTACTCTGGATTTTTGTATTTAGATCACTATGGATGAGGATAAAATATGGCAAACAATAGCACAAAAACGTATTGGCCTCATATGATACTGGGTTTCCTTGCGATCGGGCTTACCTTGAGCTATTGGACAGTGAAATCTGCCTCTTCGATGCCGGTGCAGGAATCCAATCAATATATGCTGAAGTATCAGGTAGCCGACATTCATATCAATGAGATTTTAGAAAAAAAGATGGCATTTGATCAAGCGTATACCATAGCACTTGTTGGTGCAGAAACGATGGTGATGACCGACAATGTCAACAGTAACCGTCCTCAGCCTGACGCGGTTAAACTTTTACAGGGAAATAACGCTTTTTCTTATGAAGTCCTCAGTAAAGAAGGTAAGCCTGTCGGTGATGTCAATGCAACATTTGTACTTACCCAGCCACACAGCAGAAAAGAGGATCAGGTATTTTATTCTGTACCCTGCAATAACGGTAAGTATGAGATCGCAAAGGTAAACATCCAAAAACCCGGCAGATACCTGCTTCAGTTTAGAGCTGAAGTCGCAGGAACTGTCGGATACTTAGAGAGCAGTGCATATCTTAAACCCTAAAAAAATGACAGTGTGACATCTTTTTAGGGCTTAGTACAGACACTGTGCTATACTTCCTGTATGCATACACTTCACATCTATCCTACATCACGATCCCTAAGAGCAGTACGTCTCAACCAAAAAACACAGAATGCTTTCTTGCCTACTGTGATGCGTATGGATGAATTTGAACATCGCGTGGTACTCATAGAAGGTAAAAAACAGATTGATCCTTTGAGGCGGATACTCTTTCTTGAAAAGGCTGCATCATTTAAGGCTTTTGAAGATTTAAAAGTAGATTTGGGGCTGGTACGTTTTTTTACCAAGAGTGAGGCACTCTTTCGGTTTTTTGAAGAGTTGGCAGCAGAAAAGGTTGATTTTACATCTTTGATTCAGGCAGATGCGTATGCAGAGTTCGGCACCCATCTAGCGATACTGGAACGGCTCTTAAAGAATTATCATGAACTGCTTGATGTACAGGGCTTTACAGATAAGGCCTTCATTCCCCAATCTTATACCCTCAATAGCGGTTTTATAGGAAGGTATGATGCTATAGAGATACACCTTGAAGGCTATTTGAGCCATTTTGAACTGGAGTTGATTGATAAAGCCTCCCGGATAGTTCCCCTGAGTATTCATTATGTCACCAGTGCTTTTAATCTCAAGATGCAGGAACGTTTTAAAGCCATAGGAATGGGCATACCTAATGATGCGTATGTGACTTTTAGTATGACAGATAAAGAGATACTGAGCGTGCAGAATAACAACGCACCCATTAAGGCAAAGGTGGTCTGTACAGAAGAACGCGATGAGCAAATCGCCTCTGCATTCATGCACATCGAAAAAATGATCGCCTCAGGTATGGCGCCTCAGCAGATTGTGCTTGTACTTCCTGATGAGGACTTCAAAGAGCATTTTACGCTTTTTGATACCCATAAAAATCTGAATTTTGCAATGGGGTACGACTACAGTAAAAGTAGAGTCTATCAGATGATTGAAGCGCTTTATGGCTACTGGCAGCAGTTTGATCGCAAAAGTATCTTTTTGCTGCAACGGTATGGGTTTGATATGGAGCAGGTCTTCGTGCTCAATGCAAGCACTTCGTGTAAGGCGGCACATTTGTTTGATGTTTTAGAGCACTTGGGTTTACACGACTCTCTGCGCACAGCTACAGAGGCAAAACAACAGCCAAGCGAAGAGGTGCATGAACGCGCGATGCAGTTCATGGCATTGTTTGATGATACGGAACTGAGTCTCAAAGAGTGGCTTTTTTTGTGGCTCAAGTCGCTCTCACAGATCACACTTGATGATGTAAGAGGCGGAAAGATAACGGTGATGGGTGTACTGGAAACAAGAGGTGTTACATTTGAGGGTGTTGTGATAGTCGATTTTAATGAAGGCATTGTGCCAGCTTCTTCAAGCAAAGATCAGTTTTTGAACTCCTCTGTACGCACGTTTGCAAATCTGCCCACCAAAAATGACCGAGAAGCGTTGCAAAAACAGTATTATAAGCGTTTGCTGGAACAAGCCAAAGAAGCAGTGATTCTTTACAGCACTTCAAACAATAAACTACCTTCAAAGTTTCTTTACGAATTGGGACTCACATCAGCCCAGTCGCTGCACCCACCCAGCCATTTGTTTTATACACAGCCCTCACAATGCATCAAAGAAGAAACCCCAGTGGTGAAATCTTTTGATGCGCAAACGGTTGTCTGGTCGGCTTCCAGGCTCAAAACCTATCTGGAGTGTAAGCGGAAGTATTATTACCGCTACATTCTAAAGATTCAGCCCAAAGCGGAGACAGAACGCAATGAGGGTGCATTTTTGCATACACTTTTGGACCATGTGTATAAAGAGCAGAATTATTACACAAGTGCAGATACGATGCAAAAGCAGATCGATAGTTTATTGGATACCTTGCTGCCTTTTGAAGATGCCAAAACGGCGTATCAAAAAAGCTTATGGAGAGAGAAGCTCAAAGGCTTTGTTGCCACTCAAATAGAGCATTTTGCGTCTGGTTGGCGTGTAGTTGAGAGAGAAAAAGAGGTACAAGGCACTATAGGTGGTTTGACGTTCACCGGGCGCATCGACCGCATCGACCAAAATGAGACACAGACGCTGGCGCTTGACTACAAAAGCGGCAGTACGGCTGAAGCACAAAAAACGAAAAACTTAGACACACTCTGTGATTTTCAAATGAGTATTTATGCACAGTTGCTTCAAGATGATTACAACAATCTTGGTTTTGCTTTTGTAAAGATATTTGAGAACGGAAACACTGAAGCGATCACGATGCTTGAAGAAAAAAATGCACTCTTGGCTGAGCATATTGAAGAGTTAAAGCAGACCAAACAGTTTGAGGCAAACAAGTGTGAAGCCTTGCATCTGTGCAGTTATTGCGAATTTGCACTTTTGTGTGAGAGAGGAGAGTATTTGTGAGCTTCAAACCCTTTTTAGCCTACTCCGCAAGTGCTGGAAGCGGTAAAACCTTTGCGCTTTCTGTACGGTATATCTCACTGCTTTTTATGGGTGAGGCACCCAGCAGTATTTTGGCAGCAACGTTTACCAACAAGGCGGCTGCTGAGATGCGTCAAAGAGTCGTTGAATCCTTGCGCAGTCTTAGAGACAATGTAGCATTTTTGGATGCTGTCTGTAGCCAGACTGGATTAAGCAGAGAGGAGTTGTTTGCCAAGCAGCCTGAAGTATTGGCTCGATTTTTGTCCAGCAGCAGCTATATTGTTACTTTAGACAGCTTTTTTTCGTCTATCTTGCGTTCTGCTTCGTTGGAGATAGGACTTGAGCCTGATTTTGTGACCAAAGAGCAGGGTACGCAGGAGCTGGAAAACTATTTTTTGGATGAGGTGCAAGCGGGTGGACTGCTTTCTAGCCTAGTGAAGCTGGCGATGGACATCGAAGACAAGCGTTTTACCAAGATATTTGATTTGATGCAAAACCTCTATAAAGCAGATCCTTTGCTCCCACAGCAAACGTACGTTCATGGTTTTCTGTCGCAGCAAGAAGAGGCATGTGAACAGTTACGTTTAAAGATGATAGATGCTCTTATGTGCACAAAGGCTACTGATCGATGTATAGGGCAGTTTGAGACAACAAACATCAAAGAACTTTTTGCCAAAGGCTTGTTTGCAAAGGAGAGCCTAGCAGAACATAGTTGGTTTACAAAAATAGCCAATGAGGAGATAGAAGGGCTGTTTGCATCTCTTAAAATGGCATTATTAAAATGGGCTGAGGATAGAGAAGCACTGGTACTTAAAAATCTTTTTAGTCTGTATGAGGCTTACCGAAATGCAACTATCGCTTCGGTAAAAGCATCTGGTGTGTTGAGTTTTGATGATTTGACCTATTTTACCTACAGGCTGCTGCATGAAAGTCTGAGTAAAGAGTTTTTGTATTTTAAGATTGACTCCAAGTTTAAACATATACTGCTCGATGAGTTTCAAGACACCTCTACCTTGCAGTTTCTACTGCTTAAACCGCTTATAGATGAGATATTTTCCGGCAAGGGACAGAGTGAGTTTAAGTCTTTTTTTTATGTGGGAGATACGAAGCAGTCCTTGTACCGATTTCGTGGGGGTGTAGAAGAACTGTTTGACAAAGTGGCAGTGCATTATGGCGTGACAATAGAACAGATGGATACCAATTATCGAAGTGCCAAACAGATTGTTGAACAGGTCAATCGTAGTTTTGAGGGTGTGATGCCGCAGTATGTAGCGCAAAAAAGCAAAAAAGAGGCAGATGAGGGCTATGTGGAAGTGTTGGAGTCAGAAGAACCCATTTCTGAAGCGTTAAAGCAAGCCAAGCGACTTTTGGCGCTGGGTATCTGCACGGACGACATCACATTTTTAGTCACTACCAATAAAGACGGGGTTGCACTGCAAGAAGCCTGCCACGCTGAAGGTATCGATACCTTGCTGCAGGCTTCCAGTTCTTTGAAATACATACCCAAAATCGCTGCATTGGTTGCCATGGTGTCGTACCTCGTTTATGGTGAAAAGATCGATGCCCATGCCCTGTTACAAAACGTGGGTAAGTCACTAGATGAGGTAGATTTGTCATGGTTTTCTATGTTTATGTCTCCTTTGCAGGTGCTAGACAGACTGGTACGTGAATTTGGGTACTTTGATGCGGATATGAACATTTTAAAACTTTTAGAGTTTTCAGCAGGGTTTAGGGATTTGCCTACTTTTATCGAAGAGTTTCAGACTTCTTCTATCGGGGTGGCTGCCAACTCTGTACATGGTGCCAAGATATTGACGATTCACGGATCAAAAGGCTTGGAGTTTGAGTATGTGATCGTGTTGGATAAACTGACACGACCCAATCATGATAAAACCGCGCTTCTTTACCGGTATGATGAGAGTCTGCATATAGATAAAATCTTTTACAGAACCAAAAACAGAGAATCTTTTGACAGTGATTATCTAGAGTTGTTGGAAGCACGTAAAACCGCCTCAGACAAAGACAGAAAAAACATCTTGTATGTTGCATTGACACGTGCAGTTTCAGGATTGATTGTGATTAAAAAACCAACAGAGTCTATTTTTGATGAAATCAATTTGACTCCTGTCTCGCTGGGTGTCTTGCAGCCCAAAGAAGGTCAAAAAAAAGAACAAGAACGCAGTGTAGAAATATTGCCTGAGTTCATCAGCCATTATGGGGTGCAGGAGACACCTAAAGCAAATGAAGAGGAGGAAAAAGAGTATCAGGCTGTTCTTTTTGGTACAGCGTTGCACTATGGTTTAGAGATGTTGAACCGGTTTGATGAAAAGAGTATAGAAGATGCTATGACTGCGGTGAAAAACCGTTACGGAGGAGAACTGCTGCCCCAAAGCATCCAGCAGATCACAGAGCGTATAAAGCGACTCATCCAACATGAAGGCTTTCAAGCTTTGCTTATAGGAGCGCAGATACGCAAAGAACAAACCATAAGTTTTGAAGGTGAACTCAAACAGATTGATCTGCTTTTGGCGTATGAGGCTGGCTATGTCATTGTGGAGTATAAAAGTTCTAAAAAATTTGCACACAAACACCAAGAACAGGTAAGGCACTACCAAAGAGCCATAGACAGCATTACGGGCAAACAAAGCCAAGGGGTGATTGTTTATCTGGAAGAAGAGACAACAGAGATTATAAGCTTAACAGTATCTTAAATTAAATAAATATTAAGTTTAACTCACTATAATTCGCCCACAAAAGAGTAAAAACTTTTATTTAATTAAGGAAATATCATGAAAATGACAAAGGTACTAAAACCTGCTGAAGTACAGCGTGACTGGGTTTTGATCGATGCTGAAGGTAAAACTTTTGGTCGTATTTTGACTGAAGTAGCAACCCTTCTTAGAGGTAAACACAAACCATCTTTTACACCCAATGTAGATTGTGGTGACTATGTGGTGATTATCAATGCGGAAAAAGCAAAATTTACAGGTGTAAAACTGGATGACAAAGAGTACTTTACGCACTCTGGCTATTTTGGTTCAACCAAAAGTAAAAAATTGGGCGATATGCTAGAAAACCATACTGAAAAACTTTTTAGACTTGCCGTAAGAGGTATGCTTCCTAAGACTACACTTGGTAGAGCGATGCTTAAAAAACTTAAAGTGTATGCAGGAAGCGAACATCCACATACAGCACAAATTAACAAGGGAGCGTAAGCATGGCAACAATTTATGCAACAGGAAAAAGAAAAGCGGCTATCGCTAAAGTGTGGATGACTCCAGGTAATGGTGAAATGCTCATCAACGGTAAAACACTTGACCAATGGTTGGGTGGACACGAAACACTCAAAATGAAAGTAAGACTTCCACTTGAGCTTACAAAACAACTTGATTCTATGAACATCAAAGCGACTACTTTGGGTGGCGGTTACTCTGCACAAGCGGATGCGATGAAACACGGTATCACAAAAGCGTTGGTAGAGTTTGAACCAACTTTCAGAGCTATCCTTAAACCAATGGGACTTTTAACCAGAGACTCAAGAGTCGTTGAAAGAAAAAAGCCAGGAAAGAAAAAAGCAAGAAGATCTCCACAGTTCTCAAAAAGATAATCGATACCTTATCATTCTTTTTATATCTCTCAAGAGTTTTCTTGGGAGATAGCCTCTCTTTATTTTCAAACACTATCAATCAATACTATGTTAGAATGCCCCAAATTTACTTGATAAAGATATTGAATGCACAACTTTCTTGATATGATTATGGTTCCGATCAGAGCCATCAAAATGCGCTATATTCCCTTACTTCTTATCTATTTTGCTTATGGTGCAAGCGGATTTTCTGCTATAGCTGAAACATTTTGGGTGAAAGAACATTTGCATTTGAGTGCTGAAAACCTGATAGCTTTGGGTGTTTGGCTGACTGTACCTTGGACGATTAAAATGATTTTTGGTCAGATGGTGGACTCGTTTACGCTTTTTGGATCAAACAGAAAGATCTATGTCTATATCGGTGCACTGCTGATCGTTTTGGGTACGTTGATGATGATAGGCTTAGTCTCGGATGCTTCATGGCTTGCCGGATATGCCAAAGAAAAAATCTATATTCTGGCCTCGGTTATTACGGTAGTGGGCTTTGTGATACAAGATGTCGTAGCCGACACCATGAGTACAGAAGTGGTCGATAAAACCCAAAGCGAAGAAGAGATACGCAAAGAGTTGGCGATGATTCAGGTGCTTGCGCGCCTCTCGCTGGGTATCGCTGTTTTTGCGGTCGCAGGCATCAAGGGCTGGCTGGCACAGATCTATTCCTATGAGACCATGTTTACGATTTCCTTATTTATCCCGGTGTTGTCTATTATCGGTGTTTCTTTGGTCAGGCTCAATCCTGTGGAAAGTTCTCCGCTCAAAAAAGAGATCTTTTTTGGCGGATTTATCTTTGCTGCCTTTGTTATCATCATTGGCTATAACGAAGTGCCGCATTCCCAGCTCATTGTCTTTTTTGTCTCCTTGGGGATTGTACTGTATATGCTTCGCACACTCGTAGTTGATTTGGATCCTACAACTATTCATCATATCAAGATGGCGATGATCGTCATCTTTGTCTACAGAGCGATGCCGACGGTGGGTCCCGCACTGACCTGGTGGGAGATAGACCATTTGGGATTTGACAAAGATTTTTTTGGTGATTTGGGACAGTTGGGTGCTGCATTGGCACTTTTAGGGATGTGGATCAGCTCCAAGTATATTATCAATCAGTCTATCGGCAAAGTACTGATCTGGATGACCATTATAGGCACGACACTTTCACTGCCTGTACTGGGGATGTATTATGATATGCATACGATGCTGGGGCTTGATGCAAGAACGGTTGCACTGGTGGATACGGCTATATCTTCACCCTTTGATTATATCGCACAAGTGCTCATGCTGACTTTAGTTGCCATCTATGCGCCTTCTGGACATAAAGGTACATGGTTTGCGCTGATGGCGAGTTTGATGAATATCGCTCTGAGTGCAGGGGGTATTTTCAGCACCTATCTCAATAAGCTTTTTGTCATCACAAGAGAGGCCACCAATGAGGGTATGATCGTCACACCGGCTAACTATGATGATTTGGGATTGTTGTTATGGACAGTGATTATTGTAGGCTTTGTTGTGCCTATTGTAACCATACTTAAATTCAATCCTGATCCAAGCATCAAAAAATAGCAAAATTTACCCGACAAATCTTGCTATAATCCATAAAACATAAAAGGAAACCCTATGCCACTCTTAGACAGTTTTACCGTAGACCATACCAAGATGACAGCGCCTGCTGTCCGTGTTGCAAAGAAGATGAAAAGCCCAAGCGGTGATGCCATCACCGTATTTGATTTGCGTTTTTGTGTACCCAACCAGGAGATACTTCCTGAAAAAGGCATCCATACCCTTGAGCATCTGTTTGCAGGATTTATGAGAGACCATCTCAACAGTGACAAGGTGGAGATCATCGATATCTCTCCTATGGGGTGCAGAACAGGGTTTTATATGTCGCTTCTTGGGCACCCCAAGGCTAAAAAAGTAGCCAAAGCATGGCAAAAATCGATGGAAGATGTACTGGGTGTCAAAAGTGAAGCCGATATCCCAGAGCTCAATCTCTATCAGTGCGGTACCTGCAACATGCACTCACTCGATGAAGCAAAAGCCATCGCTGCAACCGTCATCCAAAGAGGGGTAGGCGAGATGGACAACAAAGCATTGAAGATGAGCAAAAAACAACTCAAAGAAGCCAACAAACATTGATTTTTGATGTACGATGAAACGTTAAGATCTCAAAAAACGCTCATACGCTGTGAAGACGGCAGTCACACCCTCTTTTCTCAAGAGTTTGATGAACCTTACCACTCTACCAAAGACGGAGCTTTGCATGAAAGCCTGGAGAAACATGTCAAACCGGCTTTGGCTTTGAGCCAAGAGAAGCAAAAACTGACGATATTGGATATCTGTTTCGGTTTAGGATACAACACCTTTGCAACCCTGTACATCATTAAAAAACTGAATCTCTCAACCAAAGTACACATACTTTCTCCCGAGTTTGATGAGGGACTTGTCCGCTCTTTGGATACCTTTGATTTTCCTTCACAATTTGACAGTATCAAACATATCATATACGCCATCAGTAAAAATCTGTACTATGAAGATGAACAGTTCAAGATAGAGATTCTGCTGGGCGATGCCAGAAAAAGTATCCCAACCTTGCAAGAAAAGATAGACATCATCTACCAAGATGCCTTTAGCCCTGCACACAACCCAATGCTCTGGACACGTGAGTGGTTTAGCGACATCAGGGCTAAGTGCCATGATGATGCCATCTTGACAACCTACTCCACCGCCGCAGCGATACGACTAGGACTCTATGAAAACGGGTTTTTCATCTTTGTGCACAGAGCTGAGATGATGCGCTACTCTACTGTGGCAAGTTTAAAAATGCTTGCGGGTTTGGAGTACATAGATATGGAGCTTAAAAAGATTCGCAATGTTGAGGCTAGAAGTATGAGGGATGGGGAGTACATACAAAAGTAGGGTATGATGTCTCTAAAAGATATGAACCGTAAGCCAGATAGTGCCTGCTTTTGTCTTAGAGACCTGATGTGGCGTGCCAGCAGGGATGAAAAGTGTGTCACCTTTGTTGAGTTGTTTTTTATGGTTATCGATGTCTAAGATAGCTTCTCCTTCAAGTAAAACCAGCCATTCATCTTCTTCTTGTATATAAATCTTTTCTTCAAGTGTATCCGAACTTACAATGCGGTTGATTTTAACATTTTTGTGTTCCAAAAGAGTGGTTAGAACCTCGCCACATAGCGGCGGAGAAGATGCATCATATAGGTTCATCAATAGGACATCTGTATCGCATCCACTTCATTCCAACCCATACTTTTTTTATTGCTTCTATGTGCAAGGATGTGATCAATGTAGCGGGCAAACACATCGGTTTCGATGTTGAGTTTGGTGCCTACTTTGTAGTGTTTCATGAGGGTATTTTCTAAGGTGTGGGGGATGATGGTGAGCCTGAAATCGTTGGTGCCGACATCATTGACGGTGAGTGAGATGCCGTCAATGGTAATCGAACCTTTGGGAACGATGTGGACGATGTAGTGTGAGTCAACCGTGATGATAAAATCAGTTGCATTTTCTCTGGGCGTTATCTGTGCTACTGTACCCACACAGTCCACATGCCCTTGTACGATATGTCCTTCAAAGCGGTCATTCATCATCATAGCAGGCTCCATGTGTACCTCTCCTTTGAGTTTGCTTTCATCTATGATGGAACGTGTTTCATCGGCAAGTTCCAGATCAAAGCCGTCACTGTGGGTTTTGATAACCGTAAGACACACACCGTTGATGGCGATGGAGTCTCCAAGTTTTGCTTTGTGTTTGGATTTTATTCTAAGGATGTTGTTTTGGTAACGTTTTACCGTGGCAATTTCGCGAATCAGACCTGTAAACATGGACTCTCTTTTTTTCGATATAATGCGATTATTATAGCAAAATATATATTTTTCCTGTTCTTTGCTTTGGCGCAGGTGCAGATAGTAAGGTGTTACCATGAATTATGATGTCATTGTTATCGGCGGAGGCCATGCAGGTATAGAAGCCTCTTTGGCAAGTGCGCGTATGGGTGTCAAAACACTGATGATTACCATACTGGCAGAGCAGATAGGGGCATCTTCGTGCAACCCTGCCATTGGTGGATTGGCAAAGGGACATTTGGTACGTGAGATCGACGCACTGGGCGGTGAGATGGGTCTGTGTACAGACAAAACAGGCATACAGTTTCGCACACTCAACGCCTCGAAAGGCCCAGCTGTAAGAGGCAGCCGCGCTCAGATCGATATGGATCAGTACCGTATCTATATGCGAACGGTGGTGCTCAACACGGACAATCTGGATGTAAAGCAGGAGATAGCCGATGGTCTCATCATAGAAGAAGGCGAAGTAAAAGGTGTGACAACGCAACTAGGCAACCGATACACTGCAGCCAAGGTCATCATCACTGCAGGGACATTTTTGAACGGGCTGATTCACATCGGAGAGAAAAAACAAACCGCAGGCAGACAGGGTGAGTTTGCTTCTGTGGAGTTGGCGGAGTATCTGCGCAGTTTGGGTCTGAACATCGGGCGTCTGAAGACTGGAACCTGCGCACGCATCGATGCAAAATCGGTCGATACCTCTGTGATGGAAGTGCAACCGGGTGACACGCCACCGCCGCCTTTTTCGTTTAGAACAGACAAAAAAACCTTTCAGCCCAAACAGCTGCCTTGTTATGTCACGTATACGAATGAAACAACGCATGAGATCATAGAAAGCAATTTTTACCGTGCACCGATGTTCTCCGGACAGATAGAAGGTATAGGTCCGCGTTACTGCCCCAGCATCGAAGATAAAATCAACCGTTTTAGAGACAGACCACGCCATCAAATCTTTGTAGAACCTCAAACCATCGATGAGACGGAGTACTACATCAACGGGATGAGTACCTCTTTGCCCATCGATGTACAATTAGAGATGATACGTTCGGTTGCAGGCATGGAAAATGCCAAAATCGTGCGTTACGGCTATGCTATAGAGTATGATTATGTGCAGCCGACAGACCTTAAACATACCCTCGAGACCAAAAAAATAAAAGGACTCTACACCGCAGGGCAGATCAACGGTACAACTGGGTATGAAGAAGCCGCCGCACAGGGACTGATGGCAGGCATCAATGCAGCCCTTAGCGTGCAGGGCAAAGAGCCTTTTGTACTGAGACGTGATGAAGCCTATATCGGCGTGCTCATCGATGATTTGGTGACCAAAGGAACCAAAGAGCCGTATCGTATGTTCACAAGCCGTGCAGAGTACAGACTGCTCTTGCGTGAAGACAATGCCGACATGAGGCTTTCTCACTACGGCAAAGCATTGGGGCTTTTGGATATGGGGTATATGCAAAAATTTGAGGCAAAAAAAGCAGCACTCGAGGAGGCACTGGACTTTTTGCGTATCAATCATGCTACGCCGACAAAAGAGTTTTTAGCCAAACTGGACTCCATCGGTGCAGTGAAGATAAACGACAGAACCTGTTGGATGGATGTTATAGGGCGTGGGGAGTTTGACAGAGCAAAACTCATCACACTTTTGCCGGAGTTTGACAAGTACGATGATGAGGTGATGGAACAGATACTCGTAGAAGCCAAATACAGCCGTTACATCGAAAAACAACAGCAACAGATCTTGCACATGGATGATATGCTAAGGATCAAAATACCCGAGGGATTTGCCTATAAAAACATCTCAGGCCTGAGCAACGAAATCGTCGAAAAACTGAGTACCGCCACACCACCCACACTCTTTGCTGCCTCACAGATATCAGGCGTGACACCTGCAGCGCTAGAGATTATCCATGTACATATCAGATTGGCACAAAAGAGCAAAAGAGAGTAAGACTAAAAGTGGGAGTCTAAAATGAAGATTGTCATCTATGACGGTACTTGCGGATTCTGTAGCCGTAGCCTTAGACTACTCATAAGACTCGATACGCACAAAACATTCAGGTACACCTCACTTCAAGGCAAGTTTGTTAAAACATTGCCACTCAATACAGATATTGACTCTATCGTCTTTTATGATGAGGGTACACTCTACTACAAATCTTCAGCCATCTTAAAAATACTTCGTTCTTTAGGTGGCTTTTGGTTCATTGTCGCTCTCTTTTATGGTATCCCGCGTTTTATCAGAGACGCTGTTTATGATCTCATAGCCAAATACCGTTATACGTTTTTTAAACCGCAGCAGTGTCATATGATTTCTGGGCAAGAACAAGAGCTGTTTTTGGAATAATTTGAGAAATACGATACCCATCACAAAATTTTATCTTTACTTGGTATGATGCCGGTTATATATTAGCCTTTTTCTTTAAGGGTTTAAATCTCACTACAAGGGTAAAAAATGTCCTCAAATACAATATATCAGATGAAAGAAGGTACTACACGAAGCAAGATCGTTCTTTTTGATCTCGATGGTACGATCATAGACTCAACCGAAGCGATACTGGAGAGTTTTGCAACGGCATTTGGCTCTTTTGGTGTAGCAGTTCCCCCTGCACAAACTATTAAGGACCTTATAGGTCTTCCGCTTGATGTGATGTTTGAGAAGCTGGGTGTGGCGCAAGATGAGGCAATGGCGTATGTCAAAGTCTACAAAGCACACTATCAAACCGTACATACACAAAAAACAACACTGCTTCCGCGTGCAAAAGAAGCGGTGGAGTTTGCGCATGCTTATGCAAGATTGGGTGTGGTGACGACAAAGACCAGTGCGTATTCGCGCATACTGCTTGAGCATTTTGATTTGATGCGGTACTTTGATGTGCTTATAGGAAGAGAAGATGTGGAACACCCCAAACCACACCCTGAACCTGTGGAAAAAGCGTTAAGTCATTTGGGATATCGATTTGGGAAAGTGACCTATTTTGTGGGTGATACCACTATAGATATGCTCTCAGCACAAGAGGCAGGGATCGGAAGCATCGGTGTATTGACGGGATATATGGACGAAGAAGCACTAGATGAGATTGCAGACTTTGTGGTCGCAGATGCTTTTGAGGCGGCTAGGCTTATCGAAAAGTTGTAAGCCTACGGGACTAAAATGCTATAATGCGACAAAAAATGAGATAACGCCATGCTTGAGAATAACGAAAACTATACTTTCCCTTGGGGATTTCATCTGGGAGATTTGCACAAAGAGAATCAAATCATCCCTCTATATACCAGCAGGGAAGAGGGTGGATTTTGTCTGCTGTATGACAAAGACTCTGAAGCCAAAGCCGATGTGATGCTTGAAAGCATCTGTTTGGAGCTGCTCACTACGATGCCGCATGAGAGTTTAAGCATCGCGATGTTTGATTTTGGTAGAAAAAAGTTTTATCATCTCTCCCCTTTGCAGTATCTGCAACTCTACAAAATAGCCCACAAACCTCAGATGATGCTGGAGCTTTTTGAAGAGATAGAGCGTACGATCATCTCCCGCTACGATGAGCTTATCTGCTGCAACAGACCGACTATCAATACCCATAACCAAAAATCAAAATACAAACAGCCGTATCAATTGGTACTGATCAATCTTGAAAACTTCCCTACGCAGGAAGTTGAACTGCGACGAATCCAGAATTTTGTCGAATCAGCTGCCAAAGCGGGCGTGTATGTGATCGCTTTTGCAAACCAAAGCATAGAAGAGAGCCCAAATCAAACCACGCAGACTATTTTAAAGTACTTTAAAACATTGCGTGTAACTCAGGGTGAGTTTGCCCTCACAAACGAGATATTTGAGTTTGCCGAGCTTGTGCAAGAATCGACCTTCAAACCGCTTGATCTTGAAAAAAGCCATCTGATGCAACAGGTACTTACCAATGCCGATCTTGAAGCCTTTCTTGACCCTGAAGCAATTAAATTGGAAGAAAATACCAAAGTTCAATAAAATAATTAAAAATAATACTAATTATAAATTAAGACTATATTAGTCTTAATTTACGCATCGTAACACCCCCGAAAAATCTCTTTTGCAAAGCATTATTTTCAGTATGTCTTAATGACGTGTTAATGCAATTTTGTTTATAGTATAATATCGTGTTATAACTATCATAGAAGGGAAGAAAGATGGAAGAGGAAAAAAAAGGACGAAGAGACTTTTTGGGCATGGCATTGGGTGCCTGTGCTGCCGTGGGTGGCGTAGGTGCACTGTATGCAGCCAAGCGTACATGGGATCCATTGCCTTCAGTCAAGGCCGCGGGTTTTACAACCATTGATTTAAGTGCAGCAAAACCCAATGAGCTGGTGGTAGAAAAATGGAGAGGAAAGCCTATCTTTGTGTTGAAAAAAACACCTGAAATGAAAGAAAACCCCAGAGATATCGTGATCGGTTCAGATAGATTTTTGGTCACTATAGGGCTTTGTACGCATTTGGGCTGTATCCCTGCGTACCAAAAAGACAATCTTCTCTTTTTCTGTGCCTGTCATGGCGGAAAGTTTGACACTTCAGGTATCAATGAACCTGGATTGCCGCCGCCAAGCCCGCTTGAGATACCGCCGTTTAAGATAGACGGTACCAAGCTGGTATTGGGTGAAGAAGGACCAGAATATAAAGCAATGTTAGCTGCTGGCATTACGGTATAAGGGGAAGAATATGGCACATTTTGAAAAAGCAAACAGTTTAAACGAATGGTTAGACCAGCGTATCGGTCTTAATACGCTCAAACGCGTGCTCAATACAGAGTATTGGATACCAAAAGATATCAATTTCTTGTGGGCGATGGGTATGGTTCTGGCTGCCACATTTGGTCTTTTGGTTATCTCCGGTATTTTTTTGCTGATGTATTATAAGCCTGATACCAATTTGGCATTTGATTCGGTGAACTATACGATAATGTCTGAAGTAGGGTACGGCTGGCTTTGGAGACACATCCATGGTGTGGGTGCATCGATTGTCTTTTTGATTATCTATATCCATATGTTTACAGGTATTTATTACGGTTCATACAAAAGAGGCAGAGAGTTGATTTGGCTCTCTGGTATGGCACTTTTTGTGGCGTTCTCTGCTGAAGCATTCTCCGGCTATATGTTGCCATGGGGACAGATGTCTTACTGGGCAGGGATGGTTATCACCAATCTATTCTCAGGAGGATCGCTTGAAGCATACGGGCTTGTTGAGTGGATACGCGGGGATTATGTACCTGGAGATGCGTTTTTGACACGATTTTTCATGTTGCATGTTTTACTGATTCCTTTAGTGATTATTGGTTTGATAGTACTACATTTTGGTACATTAAGACTACCACATGTAAACAACCAAGAGGGTGCAGATATTGACTTTGAAGAGGCAGCTGCACTTTACAAAGCAGGAAAGAAAAAAGAATCCAAAGTGATTCCATTTTCACCAGTGTTTTTGAGTAAAGATGTGTTCGTGATGGGAGTGTATTTTATTCTGTTCTTTTATCTGGTATTTTATAACTTTGATTTCGCGATGGATCCGGTGAATTTTGATCCTGCAGACGGTCTGAAAACCCCTGCGCATATTTATCCTGAGTGGTATTTTTTGTGGTCGTATGAGATTTTGCGTCCTTTTGGTAAAGATGCGGGATTGATTGCTTTTGGTATCGCTCAGATTGCTCTGTTCTTCCTGCCGTTTATCGACAGAAGCCCCAATGTAGCACCTGCGCATAAAAGAGGACTTTTTGTCGTATGGTTCTGGGTATTGGTCATCGATATGATAGTCCTGACTGCTATGGGTAAACTGCCACCGACAGATCCTACCTTTGCATTGATAGGTCAGATTGCTGCATGGACATTTTTGGCGCTAGGCCCTGTGTTGGTGCTCATTACCATGTTTGAGAAAAAAATAGGCAAAGGAGTATAAGGTGAGAGAATTAAAAATAGCAGCAGTTGTTGTCGCCTTTTCATTGTTGACATATTATTTGGTCGAGCCGTATGCGCACCATGAGATGCACAAAAAAGTAGATGCGCATGGGGTTGAAATTAAGTTGGAAAGTCATGGTTTTACCTATGACGGAACAGATGATATTGCTGAAGCAGAGCGTAAGGGAGATTCGGCACTTGTTGACAAGAAAAAAGCATTTTGGGCAGAAGTGTCAGAGGTGGCAAAACTTAAAGGCGATGCTGTTGCAGGTGAAGCTGGATTTGCTATGTGTATGGGTTGCCACACTGGAGCTAATGTAAATATGGGCGGTGTTATACCACCAAGCCTTGATCATGCCGGTAGAATTTATGATAAAAACTATTTGATAGCACTCATTAAAGATCCTGCTATGGCATCCAATGTGGATCATAAATATGTCGATACAATGATGCATCCGATGGGTTCTATCAAGTCTATGATGAGTGACAATCAGCAAATTGCTGATGTCGTAGCCTATATGCTTGAGAAAAAAGCAGCAGAGGTGACACCTAAAGAAGCATTTGCCGAGGCTTGTGTGAGATGTCATGCAGTGCGTTACACTAAAACAACCCAATTAGGAGAGACACCTGTATTTAAACAGGAGAAAGAAGCGCTTGCCTATCAGATAAAAGTATTGGATGAGCAGGATGCAGTGAAGGGGTATATGGGTACGCTCCCTCCAGATCTTTCGATGATCATTAGAGCAAGAGGGGAACACTTTATGGAGACATTCATTGAGAATCCACAGGGGCAATTGGCGGGTACATCCATGCCTAGAGTCGGACTCAACCATGAAGGGTATGAAAAAGTCAAAGAATACCTTACTGAAGCAGGTGATCCGAGTAAAAAAGCCAGAGAAGCGTTGGGCCCATGGGTTCTTGGTTTCTTTGTAATCTTTGCACTGTTGGCATTCTTATGGAAAAAGTATCAGTGGAGAGAATTACATTGATACATCGCTAGGGCAAAGCCCAAGCGATGAGCCGACTTCAGCAGACGGCTCACGTGACTAGTCACTTTATTGGTCTCGTTTTGTTTCCCTTTTTTCTTCTTGAGTGATATCATCCCTTTTTTATCTACATTCTGCTACCCTAAGAAAAATTATTGAGATAATGATTAAAAAACTTATATATTGGATATTGTATGCTTATAGACGGACACGGTCGCACTGTTAATTATCTTCGTATCTCAGTGACTGAGCGTTGTAATTTTAGATGTCAGTACTGTATGCCCGAAAAACCGTTTTCCTGGGTACCTAAAGAAAACCTGCTGACCTTTGAAGAGCTTTTTTTATTTGTCAAGGTAGCCATTGATGGCGGGGTAACAAAAATACGCCTTACAGGAGGCGAACCACTTCTTAGAGAAGACCTCGATACCTTCATCAAAATGATCTCAGATTATAAACCTGATATTGATTTGGCACTCACTACCAACGCTTATCTGCTCCCTGAAGCAGCACAAAGGCTTAAAGATGCGGGGCTTAAAAGACTGAACATCTCACTTGACTCACTCAAACCTGACGTAGCCGCAAAAATAGCTGGTAAAGATGTACTAAACAGAGTGCTTCAGGGCATAGACAAAGCGTTGGAAGTCGGCTTGAAAGTCAAAATTAATATGGTGCCGCTTAAAGGCATCAATGATAGTGAGATTTTGGATTTGCTGGATTACTGTAAGGCACGAAATATTAAAATCCGTTTTATCGAATATATGGAAAACAGACACGCCGACCAGTCGCTTAAAGGGATGCACGGCAAAGAGATACTTCAAAAAGTAAAAGAGGGTCACACGATACGCGCACTGGGAAGAGAAGGGGCAAGCCCCTCTTTCAATTACGCGCTTGAAGACGGCACGGAGTTTGGACTCATCGACCCACATAAACATGATTTTTGTGAAAACTGTAACCGTATTCGTCTCACCGCTGAGGGCAATCTGATTCCCTGTTTGTATTTTGATGAAGCCATGAGCATCGCCGAGTCTGTTAAAAAAGGCGACATTCAGGGTGCAGCCAATGTGTTAGCACAAGTACTTAAAGACAAACCCAAAGAGAATCGTTGGAGCGAAGAGAATCCTAATGAAGAAAAAGAGATCTCTAGCAGAGCCTTTTACGAGACAGGTGGTTGATGTTTTACCTGAGCGAACAGTTTTTCTCCATACAAGGTGAAGGCAGGTATGCAGGTACACCATCGTATTTTTTGCGCACGGGAGGATGCAACCTCTCTTGCCCTGGGTTTGCAGTCACCTATGAAGTTGATGGTGAAGTACGCTATGGATGTGATACTTATTTTTCTGTCGACAGTACCTTTGCCAAATCATGGACAAAAATAGATAACAGCCAAGCATTTATCGATATGTTGCAGAATGAATTTAATACTATAGGTTATCTGCCTCATGTGGTCATCACGGGAGGCGAGCCTTTGTTGTATCATCAAGACAAGGTTTTTTATGCTGTCATTGAGTGGCTCATTTCTCAGGGTGTCGCCATTACCTTTGAGACTAATGGTACAGTACCAATCGATTTTGAAGCCTATCCTAGCTATAAAGCGTGTATCTTTGCACTTTCTTTGAAACTTTCCAATTCAGGCGAAACCACAGAAAAACGTCTGCTTGTCCCCGCACTTTTGGGTATCCAAAAAAATGCCAAAGAGGCTTTTTTGAAGTTTACAATCGATAAGCATCTCGTAGAAACTACAGCCAAAGATGAGATACAGACCATCAGAGATATTTTGCCCGACTTAAATGTATATTGCATGCCTGTAGGTGAGAGCAGGGATGCCATCTGGAAAAATGACAAAGCAGTTTTTGCCTTTTGTATGCAGCACAATTTTTACTACAGTGACAGGCTGCACATCCGTGTTTTTGACACTACTCAGGGTGTATAATCTAAATTTTAGCTAGCTTGGTTACAATCAAACATACTATGCACCCAAGCGAGGATTTTGATGCTCATACGTAAACTGTTTAAATTTGAAAATGCACATATCGTACGTGACTGTACCACCAGACGCTGTAGTGAAAATATCCACGGACACTCTTATAAAATCGAAGTGCTTTTAGAATCAAACTATCTGGACAACGGACAGATGGTGTATGATTTTGGACTAACTAAACGTTCCATCAAAGAGATGATAGACTCTTTTGATCATGCCATTACACTCTGGTCAAAAGACGATGTTGCCTATGTGGCTGCGATGAAAACTTATAGCAATCGATGGATTGAACTTCCCGTTTCGCCTTCTGCGGAACAATTCTCACGTGTGATTTATCTGATAGTAGAACGTATATTGGCCTGTACGGGTATGCAAAATGGTGAGAGAAACGTGACGCTTCACAGTATTATCGTGCATGAGACCGAAACAGGGTATGCTCAGGGGTTTAAAGAAGATGCACACAGTGAATTGATGGGAAGTATAAGGCTTGAAGAGATCGTCTTTTCACCCCAGGTACAAAGCGAATGGAGTGACCCAAAACTGTGGGAGAAACTTTTGGCACAGGCATGCATCCAAAACCCTGCAAAGGTTTAAGAATAACATTTAGTAGGTGAAAAAATCTTCTTCCTGTTGACTTGTAAATTCCCAGTTGATAGGTATTATTTTTACTTTTGAGCCTTTTTTTAGATTTTTGCTCTGGGGTGTGGTGATCATCAGTGCATTGGCATCTCTCAGGGGTGAAATCATGCCGGGGAGCTGCTTTGCAAAAGGCATAAAACTTTCACCATCAAATTGCCCCAGTCGCACACTGTATTTACCTTCTTGCAAGGTCAGATCTTCTTTGATAGGCATCATGAGTGCAGCATGATGATAGGCATTCATTCCGGACATCTTGCGTATGACAGCCCGAACAAAAAGTTCAAAGTTGACCATTGATGCCAATGGGTTTCCGGGCAGATTGATAACCGCCGTTTTTCCTAAAGTACCAAATGACGTCGGTTTACCGGGTTTTATATCTACTTTGTCAAAGTGCAGTTTCATTCCCAGTGCAATAAACGCATCTTTGGTAAAATCTTTGTCTCCCATACTGATCCCGCCTGAAGTGATGATGATATCTGCATCCAATGCCATTTTAATCGAAGCAGTTAATGCATCTAAGGTATCTGCAGAACTTCCTATGTAAGAGACTTCACACCCTAAGGCTTGCGCCCGTGCTAAAAACATCGGGGTATTGGAGTTGTAGAGCTGATGGGTGGCTATCTTCTCAAAGTGTGGACGGAGCTCATCTCCTGTGCCAAAGACGGCGACTTTTATGTTCCGAGTTACATAGATATGGGTTACCCCTTGGCTTGCAAGCAGAGCGATACTGTAGGCAGTGACTTTTTCTCCTTTATGTAGATACACTTCACCGCATCTGACATCTTCGCCTGCAAATCTCATGTGTGCTATTTTGTGTATCTCCTCAGGCAAGGTGATGTGTGCCTGATTGGGCGTTACCATTTCCACGGGTACAATAGCTTCACACCCTTTGGGAAGCGGTGCACCGGTCATGATTTTGATGGCCTGTGTGGCGTGTAGCGTCATCTGAGGGTTGTCGCCGGCGTAGATAACCTCTGTACAAGCTACACGTTTCCCTGCATCTGCACATTTAACAGCGTAACCGTCCATCGCCGAATTGTCAAAACGTGGCAGATCAAAGCTGGCAACAGCATCTTCATACAAAATACGTCCTACGGTCATCTCTATAGGTAAGAGCTCAAAGCCTACCGTCGGGGTATGTTCATAGATGATCTCCAGTGCTTTGGTAATCGAAATAGCCATAATCCGCCTTCATGTTTTTCTTAGGTTGATTATAGCTAAATAGGGTATAATCCCCTTTTAAACATACAGAGGCAAGGACAAAATATGGTAGAAGAGATGTTGGCAGCGCACAGTATTTTGGTGAAAGTTTTTTTAGGTTTTTTAGTGGGTGGACTGGCGATTCCTGTGATGACAGCTGCAAATCCATTGGGTTTTAAAAAGGCAAGTTTTATCTATACGATGATTTTCCAGGCACTCGCAACGATGATCGCTTTTGCAGGAATTGTGGCTATTTTTACGGGTGATTTGGGCTGGTCGGTAACGACGATTATTATGGTGGTGGTTTGGGCAGCACTGATGGCAATTGAGATTAAAAAACACAAAGCGATTAAGCTGGCAAATCTGGAAAATGCACAAACCCATCAGATGCTCAAAGGTGCATTTTTGAAGATTTCCCTTGTACAGATTGTACTGGTAGCCGGGATGGTCGTGCTGATGGTATTTAAAGCCAAAGGTATGATTGCTCTGTAGTCATGGTGTATCTTTTTCATAAAGAGGCAGGAAAGCCTCAGCTTACATTGCTTGGAGATGAGCATCGCTATATCTTCAAAGTACGTAGACACAAAGCGGGTGATACTTTGTACCTGCGCAATCTTGAAGACGGGCTTCTGCATCGTTACCTAATTGCAGCACTTGACAAACAATCGGTTTTTCTTGTCTTGCAGGAGAGCCAGATACATGAAGTTCAGGCCAAAGCCCCTCTTCATATCGGCTGGTGTGTGATTGATCCTAAAAATATTGAAAAGGTACTTCCTTCTTTAAATGAAATGGGTGTTGAACGAATTACGTTTATTTACTGTAAACGTTCTCAAAATAGTTTTATGCCAGACTTTAAACGCTTGGAAAAAATACTCTTGAACTCTTCACAGCAGTCTGGAAGAAGTACGATGATGCAACTCGATACAGCCGATAATCTTCAGGCATTTCTAAGCCAAAACCCTCAAAGCTATCTACTCAATTTTTCAAAAGATAAGTTGGACAGTGCACTCTCAATCGATACGATTGTAGTAGGATGTGAAGGCGGATTGAGCGAAGAGGAGACAGCACTGTTTGAAGTGCATAAGGTCATAGGATTGGATACCCCTTTGGTGCTTAAAAGCGAAAGTGCAGTGTGTGCGGTTGCTGCAAAACTGCTGCTATAGTTGGGCAGCGAATAGTGAAATAAGGAGATTTTGATGAATTTTATATCAGATTACGGTGCAAAAGTCCCTGGATATGACATCGGTGTCATAAACGAAAGAGAGGCAAGGGCAGCTGCAGGAATACTTGGTATGCTGGGGATGATTGTCATTTTCGTGGGTATTGGTTTTAACCATACGATAGTTGCACGGGTCTATCTGGCATTTCTGTTTTTTGATTTTACAGTGCGGATTATCAATCCTGCCTATGCACCCTCGATGCTGATGGGCAAATTTTTTGTACGAAACCAAAAGCCTGAGTATGTCGGTGCGGCACAAAAACGTTTTGCATGGATTATGGGCTGGTTTATTGCGCTTCCGATGATGTGGTGGTTTGTCATTAACTGGGATATCAACTTTTATAAAGTCCTTATCTGCGTGCTGTGTCTGACATTGGTATTTTTTGAAAGTGCATTTTCTATCTGTGTAGGCTGTATGATTTATAAATTTTTCACCAAAGAAGACCCCATACATTGTCCTGGCGGGGTTTGTGAAGTGCGCACCAAAGAGCCTATTCAACTTTTCAATCCTGTGCAAAAAGTGATAGCATTCTTGACCATGACAGGGATTGTGGCAGGTACCTATCTCTTTTTGGCGTATTCAAAACCGCAAACCTTTTTTGGTGAGTTTCTGCATGAAGCAGTGTTGACAGATGCACAACTGCAAAAAGAAAAAGATGCAGCGTCTGAGCAAGAGGCTGAAGCGTTCTTTGAAGAGGATGAAGACGAATAGGTTTTAGATTTTTTTAAATCTATTGTGATAAAATGTCGTTCTTCATTGTCTCGCCAAGAGCGTTGCAATACCCCTTTTTAACCCAAAAGGAAGAGCCAAAGGCTAGAGCAGGTTAGTTGCCTGACACACAAAATAACTAGAGGATAGAAAAATGAAAAAAGAGATTCACCCAGACTATATGCTGTGCAAAGTGACATGTGCATGCGGAAACACATTTGAGACAAAAAGCAACAAAGAAGCGTTGAGCATCGATATTTGTAATGAATGTCACCCATTCTTCACAGGTTCTGAGAAGATTGTTGATGCTGCCGGTAGAGTAGAGAAGTTCAAAAACAAGTACAAATTGAGCTAAATAAGATTGCAAGAAGTGTCACTTCTTGCATCATCACTGCACCACCTTTTTACAAAATTGCCTAAAGGCATACGATGATTACTTTTATTCCAACGCCTATTGGCAACCCCCAAGATATTACGATTCGTGCGATGAGACTGTTTGAAAAAGCAGAGATTTTTTTCTGTGAAGATACCCGTGAAACCAAGCGGCTTTTACGGCTCTTGGAAGAGCGTTTTGCGATGGTATACCCTGGTGCCCAGTTTTATTCATTTAACGAACACAATGGCGCTGAGCGTTTGACGGAGTTTGGTGTGCTGTTGGGTGAAAAAGAGGTGGTGTATGTGAGTGATGCAGGTATGCCTGTTATTTCAGACCCGGGACAACTGCTTGTTGCTTATGCACAAGAGAATCAGATCCCTTACGATGTCTTGCCGGGTGCATCTGCGGTGACAACCGCGTATGCTGCCAGTGGTTTTGAAGAGGGCAAATTTCTCTTTTATGCATTTTTGCCCCACAAGGGTAAAGAGAGAGTAACAGCACTCAGCGAAGCGATGAGCAATGGTTACAATACGGTCCTTTATGAGTCTCCTCACCGCTTAGAAAAACTTTTAGAAGAGATAGTAGCGCTGGATGAACACAGAGAGCTTTTTTTAGCTAAAGAGATCAGTAAAAAGTACCAAAGATACTACAGGGGTACAGCCAAAGCACTTCAGATACAGCTGCAGTCACTGACCATACGCGGAGAGTGGGTCGTCATCATCAAAGCACAGCAAAAAATTGAGAAAAACCTGAGCTTTACAGAGCTGCTTGGACTGGAACTCCCCCCCAAGATAAAAGCCAAACTTCTTGCTCATCTGAGCGACAAAAGTGTCAAAGAATGGTACAGTGAGCTTGTGGCATCTTCTTAACGCAGTGCAAGCAAAAAAAAGGTAAAATCACTCCATGATACTATATGGAAAACAAGTCTGTTTGCATGCATTGCAGCACCACTCAGAGAAAATAAAAACGGTTTATGTTGCGAAGTCGGGTGCCCATGCAAAAGGTCTACTTCCTAAAGAGTTGTTTCACCGCTTTCATGACAAAATCAAATTTCTCGAAGAGAAGTGGGCACAGTCGATGAGCAAAGGCGGCAATCATCAGGGCTTGCTGGTTGAGATGGATGACTTGGTGTTTGCTACTACGGCACAGATAAAAACTTATGATTTTATTGTCGTGCTTGATGGGTTGACCGATGTCGGGAATATCGGTGCAGTCATACGTTCTGCCTATGCATTGGGTGCGGATGCCGTCATTGCTACAGGGGTCAATCAGCTCAATATCGAAGCGATCACACGAAGCAGTTCAGGGGCGTTGCTTGATATGCCATTTATGGTTATCCCTACTATCCTCGACACGCTCAATGAACTGGGGCAGCTGGGGTTTGTATTGTATGGGGCTTCGATGGAAGGTGAAAATGTACAGGATATGACCTTTGCAGCAAGACGCGTTCTCATTATGGGAAGCGAAGGCAAAGGACTGTCCAAAAGGGTGATACCTAAAATTAATCATAAGGTTTCGATACAGATGAAACATGCATTTGATTCGCTCAACGTAAGCGCAGCTGCAGCAATCTTAATACACAGGATGAGTCATGCCGTTCAATGATATTCTTGAAGAACATAGCATCAAAGGCATTAGCCAAAAAACCAAAATATCTCAAGAGGATCTTCAAGCCCTTGTTGAGGGAAAGTTTGGCAGGTTCAAAAAAGTCAAAACTTTTGGGTTCATCTCTATTTTGGAGCGTGAATACGATACTAAATTAAATGCATTGAGAAAGCAAGCATCGGAGTATTATGCACAGCACGAAGAGCAAAAGGGATTTTCCGCCTCTTTAGCGATGATAGAAGAGAAAAAGAGTAAATCTTTGGTGTTTGTATTGATTGTTTTAGCTATTTTGGCGTATGCTTCTTGGTATTTTTTTACCCAGTTTGATAAAAAACATTTCAATAAAATGATCCCCTTCTCTGATACGCAGCAGATAGAAAGCATACCGGTTCCAGAAGTTGAAGGTCAAAAAATAGAGTCGCAACCAGAAGTTATCAGCATAGAGTTAAGCAGTGACGAGATGGTGATTGATGATGCAAATGCAGGTGCAGTGCTTCAGGATGATGCCTTAGAGCAGCTACAATCTAAAGATGAAAATTACAGTAAAGAGAGATAACAATGTTTGATGAAATCCAATTTGAGAAAATAAACCGCTTACCGAAGTATCTTTTTGCAGAGATCAATGAGATTAAAATGCAACTCAGACGAGACGGTATCGATATCATCGATTTTTCTATGGGCAACCCTGATGCGTCTACGCCACAGCCGATTATCGATAAGCTCTGCGAGACAGCGCAAAAGCCAAAAACACACGGTTACTCAGCCAGTAAAGGGATATATAAACTTAGACTGGCTATGGCGAAATGGTATAAACGTAAATATGATGTGGACTTGGACCCCGATACTGAAATCGTTGCCACGATGGGAAGCAAAGAGGGCTATGTGCATTTGGTACAGGCGATCTCAAACCCCGGTGATGTGGCTATTGTGCCTGATCCGACTTACCCTATCCACTCTCAGGCCTTTATTTTGGCAGGGGCTAACGTAGAAAAAATGCAACTCATTTTTGATGAAGAGACCTTTGAAGTGGATGAAGACAGATTTTTGGCTGATGTGGAAGATTCACTCAACAACTCGGTGCCTCAAGCCAAGTTTTTGGTAGTCAACTTCCCTCACAACCCAAGTACGGCAACAGTAACACCGCAATTTTACGAAAGACTGGTTGCATTGGCAAGAGAAAAACGTTTTTACATTATCTCAGATATTGCCTATGCGGACATCACTTTTGATGGGTACAAAACACCTTCCATCATGAGTGTAGAGGGTGCCAAAGATGTAGCAGTGGAGTGTTACACCCTTTCTAAGTCTTACAACATGGCGGGATGGAGAGTTGGTTTCATCGTGGGCAATAAAAGACTTATCGGGGCGCTTCAAAGCATCAAATCATGGTTGGATTATGGTATGTTTACACCGATTCAGGTAGCAGCTACGGTTGCACTTGACGAGCATGGCTATATCCCCGAAGAGCAGATCATCCCACGATATGAAAAAAGACGTGACGTGATGATAGAAGCATTTACCAATGCCGGATGGCGTCTAGCCAAGCCAAACGCGTCGATGTTTATCTGGGCAAAGATTCCTGAGATAGCCAGAGATATGGGTTCTTTGGAGTTTGCAAAACAGCTTTTGCTCCATGCGGGTGTAGCCGTGAGTCCAGGGATTGGATTTGGAAAGTACGGCGATGAGTATGTGCGTATCGCCCTCATAGAAAATGAAAACCGTATCAGACAGGCAGCACGCAACATCAAAAAGTTCCTCAAAGACTTGGAAGAAGCGAAAAAATAAGATGGTAAAAATCGGTATATTGGGTGTAGGTACAGTCGGTGCGAGTGTTGTTAAGATACTCGAAGAAAATGCAGACATCATAGAAGCCAGAGCAGGTAAAAAGATAGTCGTCACATCAGGTGTGGTGAAAAATCTTGCCAAAGAGCGTGGATTGAGCATCAAACTCAGTAACAACCCTTTGGACATTGTGGACGACCCCCAGATAGACATCGTCGTGGAGCTGATGGGCGGAGTGGAAGAGCCTTATATGCTTGTCAAAAAAGCACTGCAAAACGGTAAAGCGGTTGTCACGGCAAACAAAGCACTGCTTGCCTATCATCGTTACGAGTTGCAAGAATTGGCTGGTGACATCCCGTTGATGTACGAAGCCAGTACAGCTGGAGGCATCCCTATCATAGGCGCATTGCGAAACGGACTCTCTGCCAATCACATCCAATCCATTCAGGGTATCATGAACGGTACTTGTAACTACATGCTCACCAAGATGATAAACGAGGGTGCGCAGTATGAAGCTATCTTGCAAGAAGCGCAAGAGTTGGGGTATGCAGAAGCCGACCCTACTTTTGATGTGGGTGGTTTTGATGCGTCCCATAAGCTGCTCATTTTGGCTAGCATCGCGTTTGGTATCGATGCAAAA
Source organism: Sulfurovum sp. (assembly GCA_011391015.1). Classification (GTDB taxonomy): domain Bacteria; phylum Campylobacterota; class Campylobacteria; order Campylobacterales; family Sulfurovaceae; genus Sulfurovum. Next base: position 30,033 of record JAABRH010000003.1, on the reverse strand, counting down.
CCCGAAGATATACTTATCGAAGGGATACAAAACATCAACCAAACCGATGTGGCATTTGCTAAAGATTTCGGTTATGCCATCAAACTGCTTGGCATTGCCAAAAAAGTACACAATGAAACTTACGGTGAGGGTGTAGAATTGCGCGTACATGCCACCATGATACCCCAAGAGAGTATGATAGCCAAAGTGGACGGTGTGATGAATGCCGTAGCCGTTGTCGGTGACAGAGTAGGTGAAACACTGTACTATGGTGCAGGTGCTGGGGGCGACGCGACTGCCTCTGCGGTTATCTCTGATATCATCGACATTGTCAGAGGCAACCAGGGACCGATGCTGGGGTACAAAAAAGGATTGGAGTTTGGACTCAAACTGCTACCCAAAGAAGAGATCTGCTCCCACTACTACCTGCGCATGAGTGTTGATGACAAAAAAGGGGTACTGGCTACCGTGACGCAACTTTTCAGCGAACATGACATCTCCATCGAAGCCATGATGCAAAACCCTGACAACGACCACGACGAACGAGTAGAACTGCTCTTTATTACGCATGAGTGCCAAGAGAAGATGATACAAGAGGCCATCCAAGCGCTAGAGAGACTGGAAGTCATCTATGGCAATGTAGCGATGATAAGGATTGAGCAGTAGAATAATACAATGAAACGTATAATCTAACTGGTTGATTATTTATCATGACCTTGTAGTATTAGGAGAACTAAAATGGCAAAAGACCACTATTTTGATATCACGGCGAAGCTTGATATGATGGAATTTAAAAATGCACTGATTATGGCGGAGAAAGAGGTGGCGACACGCTTTGATTTTAAGGGATTGTTGGCTGAGTTTAAGCTCAATGAAGCGGCAAAAACGCTTAGTCTAAGTGCCTCTACAGATGCGAAAATCGATGCGCTCAAAGACATCCTTATCTCCAAACTCATCAAACGCGGCATAGCAGGCAAGTCACTGGAAGAAGTGAAAACGGAAGGAATCAGTGGCGGAAATACCAAAGTGATTTACCGTATCGTAGATACTATCGACAAAGATGAAGCCAAGCAGATAGTAAAAGCCATTAAAGAGTTGAAGATAAAAGTGACTCCATCGATACAAGGTGATGAGGTACGTGTGACAGGAAAAAAGATAGATGATTTGCAGGCTGTTATGGCTGAAGTAAAAACTTTAGACCTCAAAGCGCCGTTGGTGTTTGGTAATTTTAAATAAGTGAGTGTGTGTTGCGACAAGCGTGACTTGTCGCAAGGATAGGCTTAGCTACAGTGACCGCCGCCACAGCAGCCGCCAGATGCAGCTTGTGGTGCTTTCATAGCGATACTGAAGTCATGACCGTTCTCACTAAGTTCAAAACCATGTTTCCCACAAAATTTATTGTTCATATGATTAAGCATCTCTTGTGCCTTCATCATCGCATCATCTTTGCTCTCGAAAGAGGTGTTGTTTTCTAGGTCACTTCTTTTGAAGCATCCACATTCTTGAACGATATTAATTGTTGACATTGTAATCCTTTTGGTATAATTTTCCCGATATTAACGAAATATTATTAAAGAAACTTGAATTTAACTGCTAATAGGATAAAATTACTCTTATTAGTGAAAAAGGTGCAGAAATGACAAAAAAAATTGATACTGAAACAAAAGAGATAGAAAGTGTATGTACTTATTGCGGTGTGGGTTGTGACATTACCGGGGTAGTAGAAAATAACAAGATTGTCAAGATATATGCACAAAAAGACGGTTTGGTCTCAGAAGGCAATTTATGTATAAAGGGTAAATACGGGTATGACTTTGTGGACTCCAAAGAGCGTATTCGAGAACCGCGTATTCGTAAAACATTTTTAGAAAAAAATCCCCAAATAAAAGAAGCATTTGCAGATAAACTTTCAGAATTTAATGCAGAGTTTCTCACCTGTGACCTAGATACTGCCACAAGTATGGCAACCATGAAACTTGATGAAATCAAAAAAAAGTACGGCGGTGACAGTTTTTGTGCCATAGGCGGGGCAAGAACTTCCTGTGAGTCTGCGTATGCATTTCAGAAATTTTGCCGTGAAACGATGGACTCTCCGCATGTGGATAACTGTGCAAGAGTGTGTCACTCACCTTCGCTAAAGGGTATGAGAGCAACCATGGGTGAGGGTGCTGCGACTAATCCGTATAATGACATTTATGAAACAGAGTTTATGGTGGTGATCGGTTCTAACACAATGGAGGCGCATCCTATCATCTCAAACCGTATGGTAGCGCAGGCAAGAACGCACAACAATTTAGCTGTGATTGATGTGCGTGAGACAAAGATGGCAAAACTTGCCAAATACAATTGTGTGATACCTTTTGAGTCCAATCTGCTTGTGCTCAATATGATGGCGTATGTGATTATCGATGAAGAGCTGTACAGCCAAAGTTTTATTGACAATCGCACCAAAGGTTTTGATGATTTTAAAGCAAAGATTCTGAGCGACCCTTATGCCAATCCGGAGTATTTTCATAACATTGAGGGGTATGAATATCTGGCAAAAATGATACCTAACATTGCCAGAGAATATGCAGTGAAGAAATCGATGATCTTTTGGGGTCTTGGCATCACGCAAAATCTTGACGGCTCACACGCGGTGATGGCGATCACACACATGGCATTGATGACGGGCAATGTAGGCAAGACAGGTGCAGGTCTAATGCCGCTTCGAGGACAGAACAATGTTCAGGGCGCTTGTGATATGGGTTGTTTACCGTACTTTGCGCCTGATTACCAGTTGCCAAAAGTGGAAGGTCTTATGACACCGCAGCTGATGGATGCCATGTTGGACGGACGTATAAAGGCATTGCTCAATATGGGAGAGGACATTACACACATTCATCCCAATATCAACAAAATAGATAAAGCCATGGATCAACTGGAGTTTGTGATGGTGCAAGAGCTTTTCATGACGGACGTGACAAAAAAAGCCGACATCATCATAGGGGTGAAGTCAGCGTATGAAAAAACAGGTGTCTATGTGAATGCGATGAGAAGGCTGCATCTTTCTCAGCCTCTCGTGCACAGTGATTTGCCAGATGATTGGGAAGTATTGACCCAAATGGCAGAAAAACTGGGTGACGGTGAAAACTTTCATTTTAAAACGTCTGAAGATGTTTGGAATGAAGTAAGAACCGTGGCACCTAGAAGATTTTCAGGCGCGGATTATTACAGACTGGCTCGCCATAGAAAAAGAGGGATGCAGTGGCCTATTTACCATGAAGACACACCTGTTTTGCATCTGCTTGACTTCCGTACAGAAGATGGTTTGGGTAAATATGTCTACAAGCAGTATGAACCGCGCGGCATGGTACAGGAGATACTCGATAAAAATTTCTATAAAGATTCTTATGAGGGGTATTATCTTACAACAGGGCGGACACTGGCACACTACAATAACGCAGCGCAAACCAAACAGACGGGTGCATTGTGGGACAAGTATGATGAAGATCTGCTTCTAGCCCCGCTTGAAGATGAAGGCAAACTGGGTGATAAGGTTATTTTGCGAAGTCAGTACGGAGAGAGTGAAGCACTGAGTGTGAAATATACAAGTAAAGTCAAATCACGCACACTCTTCTGCACTTTCCACCATGCAGCTTCCAAACTCAATGCGCTTTTTGGTGATGAGTGTGATGAGCTCATTTTAACCGCACGGTTTAAATCTGTCAAAGTGGACATACTCCCTGTAAGCGATGAGGTGGCGTGCGGATAATGCCACGCGAACTCCCCAAGCAATACGGAGATAAGAGTGAAACGCTTGCGACACGTTTTTTGGAACAGGAGGGTTTTGTCATACTGGAGCGCAATTACTTTGCGCGTAAACTGGGTGAGATAGATATCATCGCTTTGCGGGAGGATGTGTTGCATTTTATCGAGGTTAAAAGTGGTAAAACCGATTTTGACCCGATTTACAATCTTACACCTGCCAAACTACGAAAAGTCATCAACTCTTCACACTACTACATGAAAAGCAAAAAACTTGATATGGCATTCAGTATTGATGCGCTGATTATCCGGCATGATGAAGTGGAGTTTATACAAAATGTCACACTTTAAATGCTATAATCTATGATTATTTATACTATAAGGGCATCACTATGAGACTCTCGGATGAGCAGCTTCAACAATTTAGGCAAGATGGTTTTATCCATATCAAACAGTTTGCACCGACAGAACAATGCGATGCCATTTTGGATGTTGCCAAAGCCCATTTAAAAGGCAAAATAGAACCGCTTGAAACCGAAATCGGATACCAAGAGCGATCCAAAGAGTATCGTACGCATGTAAAAGACTATACAAGTATGTCAGAAGAACCTTGTGTAATTGTACGAAGACTGCGTCAAGTGTACAACAGGGACATTCTCTTTAAAGAGTGGATGGAAGATGCAGAGATACGCCCTGTTTTGCAGCAAATATTGGGTGATTCCGTAGTCATTACCACAGGACACCATAACTCTATTATGACTAAAATGCCTCATCTTAGTCAAGCAACTTCGTGGCATCAGGACAGGCGATATTGGCGCTATAGCGACGACAATCTGGTCAGTGTATGGCTTGCTTTGGATAATGAACATAGTGATAATGGGGTTTTAGAATTTATACCCGGAAGCCACACGATGCAATTTACGCCTGAACAGTTTGATGACAAAGAGTATTTCAGGGAAGATACAGACCAAAATAAGCTAATCATTGCGCAAAAAGTATCGATGAATCTGGAAAAAGGAGATATAGTCATTTTTCATGCTCTGCTACTCCACCGTGCCAATAAAAACAGTACGGATAAGGTAAAGATATCATTTGTATATACAGTAAAAGGTGCAGCTACCAAAGCACTAGAAGGCTCACGTTCAGCGGAGTATCCAGAGATTACTTTAGCAATCATCCCGTAAACCCTCGTCTTTTAAGACGGGGATATAAGGGGTATGGTAAAAAATATGTCAATTTGGCATATTTTTTAACACAAAAAGTAAGAGTTGCTATAATACACCATGTTTGCGTTATATGACTAAAGCGAAAACCAAACTATAGTCTGTGAACATAAAAAGTACAAAATGCGGTAGGGACTACCGTTAAAGCCTTTTAATATCCTAAGAATACTTGGGAGTTTCTAGGAAGCTCCGTCATTTATGTCGGGGTAGTTCACAGAGACTATAATCAGAGCAATTTAGTCTTAAATGTATAGTATCGGTACAATTTCATTGGCAGTCTAAAAAATATAAGTTATAACAATAGGTTTTATAAGAAATTAGGTTATACTCCTTTTAAACCAATATTAAAGGACTAAATATGGCAAAATATGTAGAGTTAAGCAAAGAAAATTTTGATGCAACAATCGCTGAAGGCGTAACAATGGTAGACTTTTGGGCTCCATGGTGTGGGCCTTGTAGAATGATTGCTCCAGTGATTGAAGAGTTGGCAGAAGACTTTGAAGGCAAAGCGACTATCGCTAAGGTAAATACAGACGAGCAACAAGAAATTGCTGTTCAGTACGGTATCAGATCTATTCCTGCAATTCTTTTCTTCAAAGATGGTGAAGTGGTAGATCAAATGATCGGTGCGGCTTCTAAAGATGCATTCGCAGAAAAATTAAACGCAATACTTTAATGATTCTGTTGGCAAAAGGGGTAACGCCTCTTTTGCTACACCCTTTTTACACTTACATTTAGATACAATCTCTTAAAATTTTTGACCAAGTATATTCAGTGTATAATTAAATTTATTTGTTTAAAATTTTTATATTTTACAAAGGATGCATTACTATGTTGGATTGTGCAATCATCGGTGGTGGACCAGCAGGACTTACAGCGGGACTTTATGCTACACGCGGTGGCTTAACAAATGTTACCCTTTTTGAGATGGGATTGCCCGGCGGACAGATTACGCAGAGTTCAGAGATAGAAAATTATCCCGGTTTTTTTGACCATACCAAAACAGGTATGGATTTTATGGATATGTGGCAGAAACAGTGTTTTCATTTTGGACTCAAACATGAGATGAAAAAAGTAGAAAAGGTGAGTAAAACAGGCGAGCATTTTACTGTCATACTTGAAGGCGGTCAAATAGTAGAAGCAATGACAGTCATCGTATGTACAGGTTCTGTACCCAAAAGAGCGGGATTTAAAGGTGAAGATACCTATTTTGGCAAAGGTGTCAGTACTTGTGCAACCTGCGATGGATTTTTTTATAAAAATAAACCAGTAACGGTACTGGGCGGCGGAGACACAGCGCTTGAAGAAGCTTATTATCTCTCAAATATTTGTTCTGAAGTGTATGTCGTCCACCGAAGTGACACATTTAGGGCTGCACCCCCGACACTCGATCGTGCAAAGAGAAAAGAAAATATTCATCTGATGACCAATGCAGTCATTAAAGAAGCAATCGGCGATGCAAGAGGTTTAAGCGGTGTTGATATCAAAAAAGCAGATGGTTCCATAGAGCATATGGACAATACGGGACTGTTTGTATTTGTCGGACAAACTGTACGAAATGAGGTACTTAAAGATGAAAAGGGTATGTTTATCTGTGAAATGAATGAACGGGGACAGGTGATTGTAGATTTATCGATGAGAACATCTGTGTCTGGTCTGTTCGCGGCAGGTGATATACGCACTGAAGCGCCCAAACAAGTGGTCTCTGCTGCAGGTGACGGTTCCATAGCGGCACTACAGGTCATTTCATATCTTCAAGAAAAAGCATAAGGATTCAATAGTGGCAAGAGTAGGCATAGTAGGCAGTACAGGAAGAGTAGGTAATCTTCTCATAGAGAGTCTCTTGGAGGATACAGAATTGACTTTGAGCACAGTGCATGTGTATGGAGAACTCAAGAGAACGTTACCATCTGATATATTGGTGACAAACAGCATGAAGGCGCTGCTTGAAAATTGTGATGTTGTGATAGACTTTTCTGCACCCCAAGCAACACAGGAACTTTGTGAAGCTGCGCTTAAAAATCATACAGCACTGGTGATAGCCACAACAGGGTTTACGGCGCATCAGCAAAATCTTCTCAAAGAGGCTTCACAGGAAATGCCGGTATTGTACGCTTCAAATATGTCGGCCGGTATTGCACTCCTTAAACAACTGGTTGAAAAGGTTGCTGCAACACTCAAAGATTTTGATATTGAAATTGTAGAGCAGCATCATAGACATAAAGTGGATGCTCCATCAGGGACAGCATTGACTTTGGGTGAGTTTGCTGCAAAGGGCAGGGGTTTGGACTTGGATGCGGTACGCGTGAGTGGTAGAGACGGGCAGATCGGTGCGCGAAGCAAAGAAGAAATCGCTGTGATGGCACTGCGTGGCGGTGATATCGTTGGCAGACATACGGTTGGGTTTTACAATGACGGTGAGTTCTTGGAGCTTAACCATACAGCAACTAGCAGAGAGACGTTTTCAAAAGGTGCGATTAGGGCTGCCAAATGGCTGGTTAATCAAGAGAGTGGGCTCTACTCTATTAACGATTGTTTAGGAATTTAATATGTGTGCAATAGTGGGTGTATTTGGTGTAAAAAAAGCGTCAACAGTTGCGTATTATTCGTTGTTTTCAATGCAGCACCGCGGACAGGAAGCGACGGGCATCTCAGCTTCAAATGGAGAGCGTATCTCTATCTACAAAAAACGCGGTATGGTAGCCGATGTCTTTTCCCAAGATATACTGGATGATCTCAAAGGCGAATGTGCAGTCGGACACAACCGCTATTCAACCGCTGGCAGTGAATCTGCCGGAGACTCCCAGCCTGTTTTTGCCAAATACAAATTGGGTGAGATTTCAGTCGTGCACAATGGTAATCTTGTCAATAAGCATGAAGTAAGAAATCAGCTCATCGACAAAGGCGCTATTTTTCAAACCGATATGGACACGGAAAATATTATCCATTTGATTGCAAAATCACAAAAAGATTCTTTAGTGGACAGAATCAAAGATATGCTGAGTAAAATCGAAGGGGCATATTGTTTGGCGATCCAAAGCCGTTCCAAAATGTTCGTGATTCGCGATCGTTTTGGTATACGCCCTTTGAGTTTGGGCAAGTTTAAAGACGGCGGGTATATTGTCGCTTCTGAGACCTGTGCTTTTGATCTGGTAGGTGCGGAGTTTATCCGTGATGTTGAGCCTGGAGAGATGCTGATATTTGAAGAGGGTAAAGAGCCTGTCTCTGAAAAGGTCTTTGAACCCGATTTTCATCCTTGTGCATTTGAATATATTTATTTTGCAAGACCAGACTCTATTATTGATGGTAAAAATGTCTATCAGATGCGTTTGGAAATGGGTAGGAAGTTGGCACTAGAGGTACCTGCTGAGGTAGATTTGGTTCTGCCAGTTCCGGATTCCGGTGTTGCGGCAGCAAGAGGGTATGCCGAAGGTCTTGGTGTTGCGTTTGAAATGGGTATTGTGCGTAATCACTATGTAGGTCGAACCTTCATAGAGCCTACTCAAGCGATAAGGGACTTAAAAGTAAAATTAAAACTTTCTCCGGTTAAACATCTTATTGCCGGAAAACGTGTAGCAATCATCGACGATTCTTTGGTGCGCGGAACCACGTCTAAGCAGATTGTGCGTATGCTGCTTGATGCAGGCGCGAAAGAGGTGCATATGCGTATCGCCTCTCCAGAGATAAAGTATCCTTGTCGCTATGGTATAGATACCCCAACACAGTCTGAGCTGATCTCTTCCAGCTACGGTGTGGATGAGATTGCCCATATGATTGGTGCATCATCGTTAGGTTTTCTTTCTATTGAGGGTTTAAAAGAGTCTTTAGGAAAAGAGAGAAACTACTCTTTGGTCAGTTTTGACGGAAAGTATTTTGCAGGCGGCAACGCAGAGAGCCCAGGATGCAGCGGTAGCTGCTAAGGCTTCTTTGTTGGAGCTAGAATCATTTTTTTCGATTTTCTTTTTCGGTAATGCCGCTTAACCCAAATCTTCTTGATAGTTCTTGTTTGACTCTATCGGGGGAGATTTCTCTGTACCCCAATCCTACCAAAGCATGATAGAGCAAATCAGCAGATTCATAGATAACCTGCTCATCACTCTCTTCATTGATAGCAACACAGACTTCATCGGCTTCTTCGCGAATTTTACTTAAGAGAAGCGCTTTATCATCTAACAGTTTTTTGGTCCATGATTTTACCTCGTTAGAGGCATTTTTACGCTCTAAAATGGTATGGTAAAGCGTATCTACCACACCGTAAATAGCGTCTGTATTGACTTCTTTATCCAGTATGATTTTGTCTTCTTTGACAGATGTGAAAAAACAGCTTCTTCTACCTGTATGACAGGCTACGCCATTTTGATGTATCTTGAATATAACCGTATCAGCATCGCAATCAAGGAGTATGTCTTTTACTTCTTGTGTGTGATGGGAGCTTTCGCCTTTTTTCCAGATGCGTTGCTTGCTCCTGCTGAAGTAGTGTGCATAGCCAGTAGAGAGAGTAAGGTTATATGCTTCTTCATTGATGTAGGCCAGCATGAGTATCTCAGAGCTTTCATGATCTTGGGCAATAGCAGGGATGAGAGGGGTTTTGTTCCAGTCTATGTGCAAAGTAAAGTCTCCATCAGGAAAATAGTGCTGCCATTATAGCGATTGTATGCATTATCGGAGCTTTTAAGATAGATCGTTTTACTTTGCACTATAATGTCCCCACACTTAGAGGCATTCCTGCATGGCATTACTTTAAAATCCAAGCGAATGAGCTCAAACTGCATGATACAGATCAGCACACATGTTTACTGTGATTCTTTATTTGAAACGATAGAATTAGAAAACAAGCTTTTACCCAGCCAATATAAAGACTTTCCATATTTGATTATCAAAAACTTTTTTTCGCAACAATCATGCCAGAGACTTGTTGCTTTAGTTCAAAAAGATGAAAGAAGCAAACAAAAAGCACGAGTCAAAAAAGAGAGTATGACAGGCATCATTCAAGCAGATATCGTCGAAGCCTATCGTAAAACCAATAGTTATGCACTGGATACCTTTTATAGAAATTATTATGATACACAATGGATGAAATATAAAACTGACATAGAAGCCTATTTCAGTGTCGGCTTGACACTCTCGACAGATGTGCAGGTACTCGAGTATAAACAAGGGTATTTCTACATTAAACACGCAGATGATTCAAATGAAATCATAGATAAAGATAAAAAGACGATAGGGTTTAAGCTTGTTGCACCGCAAAGAAAATTATCGACGGTGCTTTTTGCGACAAGCCATGAGAACACAGCATCCAGCAAAAGCGACAGTTTCAGCGGGGGTGAGTTACTGTTTAATTATCTGTTCGGTGCCGAGGGTGAACCGGTCATGATAAAGCCTGAGGCAGGGGATATGATTATTTTCCCCAGTAATCCATACTTTTCACATGAAGTTTTACCGGTTGAAGAGGGTTACAGGCTTACTTTGGTGCAATGGCATGATGCTCTTTAGGAAAACTCTTCGTGCCAAATTGCACGAAGATGAATGAGGAATTATTGTTTGCCCATTAAACGCTGCTGGTCACCTTTGGCATCGACCCAAATGTTTGGTACTGCACCACCAGGTGTAAGAAATATACGCGCATCTTTGTTCACTTGAAGTGCTTCGTTAAATTTCCCCTGTGTTTTGATCTGCTCCAGTTGAAGAAGTTCGGCTGTTAGTGAGTGGGAGATGAGAGCATTGGCTTTGGCTTGTTCTTCAGCCTCGATACGGATTTTGTCTGCTTGACCTTGCGCTTCGATACGGTTTCTTTCAGCTTCACCACGTGCGACTTCAGCTCTTGTAAATGCTTCTTGTTTTGCTCTTTCTTTTTGTTGTTCAGCAATGGTTACATCTTGTTTTGCTGCTTGTACTTCTTCGATTTTACCTTTGATTTTAGGTGGTAAAACAATCGTTCTAAGTTCAACTGAAGAGAGAACAACCGGTTGGTTCTCAAGAGAGTCTATACTTTGTCTTACTTTGGTTTGAATCGCCGAAGCAATTTCGTTTCTCATTTCCGGAAGCTGTTCAGCGGTATATTGTCCTACCACATCACGCACGACCTCTCTGACTTTGGAATTGATGATTTTTTCTTCCCAGCTTGAACCCCATGTTTCAATCGTTCTAGGTGCACTCTCTGCTTTCAGACTGTATTGCACGGCGATGTCTATATTGACGGTCAAACCTCTTTTGTCAAGGACTTGAATGGCAGGATTTCGTTTAAGACCCCCTTCAAATCCATCCCCTGAAGAGAGACCTTTATTGTAGGTATCTCCAATGGTGCTGGTCTCCGTGTCAGAGTAGGTAATGAGTCTGATACGTGTATTGACAGGTATGATTTTTTCAAAAACAGGGATAAAAAAATGAAGTCCCGCATAAAGGGGTGTTTCGTTAAATTTACCGGTTCGCACCTTGATGCCCACTTCACCAGAATTGATGATCGTAAACGGTTTAAAAGCTACCACAGCAAAAACAATCGCACCAATAACAATAAGCCAAGACATCCCTTTTCCTGCTCCATTTAGAGGGTTATTGATGTTAAAGTTTCCACTTTGATTATTGTTTTCACCCGCGTTGCTTGAGCCGGTATTCGGTCTTTTCTTTTTAAAGTAGTCATTCATATCTGCTGGCATAAAGTATCCTTAGTTAATATAGGTTAAATGATGAATATAAGCTGGATTTTTACCTGCAACCACATCAAAATATGCTGTTTGCAGCAGTTCAGTCATAGGACCTCTTTCTCCTGCACCAATGATGCGTGCATCGACTTCGCGTATGGGGGTTACTTCTGCAGCCGTTCCTGTCAAAAAGGCTTCATCTGCGATATAAACTTCCTCTCTGGTCACACGACGTCTGAGTACTTCTATGCCCATGTCTTTGGCAAGATCAATGATGGTTTGTTGTGTGATAGATTCCAGTGTATTGTCACTAGGAGGAGAGATAAGAACACCATCTCTTACGATGAAAAAGGCAGCACCCGATGCTTCGGCGATATATCCTTGATCGTCTCTTAGCAGTGCTTCATCATATCCTGCTTCCACTGCTTCGTATTTTGCCATTTGAGAGTTAAGATAGTTTGCTACGGCTTTTGCTTTGCCCATGCCTGAAGTATTGGGTGTTCTTGTAAATGAAGATATTTTGAGTCTTATGCCTTTCTTTAGCCCTTCTTCGCCGAGGTAGGCACCCCATTCCCACGATGCAATCGATACTTTTACCGGCGCATCCTTGTGATAAAGCCCCATAATACCATATCCTAGATACACCAGTGGTCTGATATAAGCACCATTAAACAATTCATTCTCTTGCAACAGTTCCACTTGTGCTTCCTTGAGCTCATCAAGTGTAAACGGTACATTCATCAGTGTCATTTTTGATGAGTTGAGCAGTCTTTTTGTGTGTTCATGCAACTTAAAGATAGCACATCTTCCATCTACTGTTTTGTATGCTTTTGTTCCTTCTATTGCACCATTGCCGTAATGCAGGGTATGTGAAAGTACATGCACTGTAGCATCATCCCAAGGCGTAAGTTCGCCATCCATCCAAATATATTTTGCTTTATTCATCGTTTAGGCTCCAACAACATACCCTTAGGGTAGTCAAAATTAGTGGATTTATTTTAGCCAAACTGTTGTTAATCCTTGGTTATGAAACATAAATGAATAAACGTATAATGCAGGCATGGTAGGAGTTTTGAGGGATATTGTAGAAAAACTAATCATGTTTCAAGTTATATTTTTCCCAACAGAACGCTATAATCCTAAAAGAGGTAACGATGCGGTTAGCAACGTGTCCAAATAAAATCAAAAGAGAAAGTATGAAAGAGTTTATTTCTGTATATGAAGACAATCAGGAAAATATCGAAAAGTTTGTGATTACAACTTTGAAAAATAACGGTTCGATATTGGCAGAGACTTCCGGTCATTTTAAAAAAGTGTTTAAGTCTTTCCCTTCTTTGGAGCTGGCTTATGTTACCGATCAGGCATTTAATCAATGCGGAGCAAACTTCTTTAGAAACAAAATCGAAGCGTCTGCCAAGGGGCAAAGCAGAGTCTATATGAGTACAAAAATGATACAACAAGATGATGATTTTTCAATAAGTACACCTTATATTAGTTCTGCAACAGGACATACCTGTATTACCGTGATGAAGAAAGAGGAAGATAAATATATTTTTCTGGATCTCAGACTTTCTGCATTGTTGGGAAGATTGGGTCTCATTGAGTTGAATCCAACCTTTAATGAATATACAACATTCTTTTATAAGGCAGTAGGTTTTTCTTTGATGACCTTTGCTTTTTTTGCCATCATCTATGCCATATTCGGGTATATATCTAGTATATTTATTGAAAGAAACTTTTCTCTTGATACCTTATTTAAGCCCATTGTAGCGCTTACTTTGGGACTTGCCATCTTTGATTTAGCCAAAACAATACTGGAAAGAGAAGTGTTTTTTAAAAATTACAGTAAAGAAAATGAAGATGCAAATGTATTGACAAAGTTTTCAGTCGCGATTATTATTGCACTCTCTATTGAAGCACTCATGGTAGTATTTAAGATTGCGCTGCACGACTATTCGCAAATGATACATGCGCTTTATCTCATTATAGGTATCGCCTGTATTATTGTATCTTTGGGAATTTACAGTTATTTATCAAAAAAACATATTAGATAAAGTAATAGTTTGAGAGTGTACTGAGAGTCATAAAAAGGGTAAAGTAATAGAATTTTTTGGGCGTTTTTTTATGTCACAATGAAGCAACTGATTACTGGGAAGATTCTACACAACAGAAAAAATGCACGTTTCTTAGACTTCCTATTTAATCTAAGATTAATTAAATGTGATTAAAGTAAGTAGTATAAGGATTGTTAGAAAAAAACATCAATAATTAACATAATTTTTAGAGGCAACTCGAGGTTCAATTTAGTTTGCTTTCAAAGGGTTATTTTATCTTATCGTAGGTTTTATCTAGAATCAGATGTAATCGTAGTTAAAATATAATTACTATATTACACACTTATTGGAATTCGAAATATAAATAGTATCTTCTTAGTAAGGTTTTAGATATATTTTGGATAGGATGCGTTAGCTTAAGGCTGAAGTCAAAATCATTTTTGATAACAATTACTAAGGAGAATCAAATATGTCAAAGAAAATAACAGTTGGTCCAGTGGGTTATATGCCACAATCGGCACCATCTATGGGAGTTGAGCTTTCGCCCGAAGGTAAGGCGTTGCTATATGGCAACATCGTAGAAGAAGAAGAGGCGATGAGAGATGCTGCAAAAGCTTTGTTGACGATGGCCAATCCGACGATATTCCCTGGACCACAAGTATTATGGGATTGGAAAGATGACGTAGCTGAAAAATCTGCAGCGATTTTAGAACTTGCATCTGAGATTCCAAACTGTAAAATCATCCCTATGCCAGACTATAGACCTAAGTATCCAAAAATTGATGCAGAAGCGGAAATCAATCCGAATCACCCGAACTTGACAATTTTGCACAACAAGATTAAAGCAGCTGTTTTCATCGGTGTGCACTGTCATTATGCAAACCTTTCACTAAGAATGATTAGAGCCGGTACAGATTGTTACACAATAGCAATGTGTGCATTTATGGGTCACGAAGAAGCAATGGCTTCTATCAGAGATGTTCATGCTGAAGATGTACTTAGATTTAGAGACATCCTTGTTCAAGTAAGAAATGAACTAGGTATTGAGTGGACAGCAAAAATGCCACCAGAAAACCCATCTTTGCCAAAAGAGGATTGGGGAACACTTACGCCGGCTGATTATGGTGAGTACAGAAGTCTCCTCATGAGTAAAAAAGGCGAACACATCGCAGATGTTGAATAAGATAAGGAGAGATAAATGAGTTTAAATAAAACATTAGTAAGTATGGAATACCTTTTAAAAGAGGCTCCAAGAGAAAAGCATTTTATTACTGGTGCTCAGGCAATGGCTGAAGCTGTTAAAAGAGCAAGTGTTGATATGGCTATTGCCTATCCTATTACACCACAGTCTGAAGTAATGCACCTTGTTGGTGATATTTATGCACAAGGACACATCAAAGAGTACTACAGAGCTGAAGAAGAGCTTGGTACAATGTCGGCGATTGCAGGTGCTGCAAGAGCAGGTGTACGTCTGTTCACGGCAACATCAGGACCGGGACTGTTAAGAGGACTTGAGGCAATTGTTTCTTGGCCAGGACACAGAGTACCATGTGTATTGGGTGTTCTTACAAGAGTTGTTAACGCACCACTTTCAATTCAACCAGATAATATTGAGATGGCATACCTTCTTCATAGTGGTGTTGTTCTCTTGCATGCAGAAAATCAGCAAGATACATTTGATATGACTTTGGCAGCATTTGCCATTACTGAAAAAGTAGATGTGTATATCCCCGTAGCGGTTGCAACTGAAGGATTCTTTGTAACACATGCGAAGGGTTATGTTGATATGACTTCTGAAGAGTTGGCATTCAACGAGCCAGATCCGTATGCGGCGCCAGTTCCAGCAATGGACAACGAAGTGCCACCAGCAAGAATTCAAAGAGATGCACCGGTTCAAAAATCTAACTTCATGTCTTATTTGATTCACTCAGTATGGCAGCAAGAGATTTGGGACTCAAACAAAAGAGCAATGAAATATATCTATCAATATCTTGGTGGACCAATTGAAGTCCAAAATCCAGATGCTGATGTATTTGTTCTTGCATCAGGCTGTGCAGCGGCACAAGCAAGAGAAGCACACAGATATGCACAAGAAGAAGAGTTGAGTGTCGGATTTATTAAAGTAAGAGCGATTAGACCTTTCCCTAAAGAAGAGATTCGTGCAGCGTTGAAAAATGCTAAAAAAGTCATTATTCCAGAACATAATATTATTGGCTGGTTGGCTACAGAAGTAAAAGCAGCTATTCCAAACAGTGGTATTGTAGTGGATGGTCCAAGAGTATATGGTGGTATGACATTACCTGTGGAATTGATCATGGAGCAAGTCTATATGGCTCTTGGTATGAAATCCGAAACACTACAAGCATAAGGGAGTTACAATGAGTTTAAGATATATGATTCCAGCGTCAAAATTTAAGAAATATTTACCAAAAGACTATGTCGAGTTGGTAGATTACGGTCCATTTGGTAAAGACTACAATGATGTAGGCGTAAAAAATATGGGTACTTACAAAGAATTGATTGAAGAACACCCAATGTGTTCTGGATGCTGGATGGCATATTATATTAAAATAATTTTTGCATCACTTCCAAACCCAGAAGATACTGTAACTATCGGTACGGCAGGGTGTGGAAGACTAGCGATTTCACAAGCAGCGGTACCTTTTATTTATGGTAACTATGGAGACCAAAATGCTATGGCATCTGGTATTACACGTGCATTTAGACTAAGATTCCCTGATAGACATAAAGATGTTATCACTATCGCGGGTGATGGTGGTATGATGGATATCGGTTTCTCTATGACGATGCATGCTTGGTTTAGACGTGAAAGATTTACTACTATTATGTTGGATAACGAAGTATATGGTAACACAGGTGGTCAAGAGAGTGGTATGAGTATGGAAGGTGCTATTCTTAAGATGTCTCCAACTGGTAAAAAGTTTGGTAAAATGCCAGCAATGCAACTAGCTATTACAGCTGGATGTGTATATGTTGTTAAAATGTCACCAACCAATATCAATAAAGCTTCAAAAGCAATCAGAAGAGCAATTTTTGCAGCAAGAACACTTGGACCAACATTCCTTCACGTGTATACATCTTGTAACATTGAGTACTCAATCCCTACCAATGATGTATTTAGAGATGCAAAAGAGATGGAAAAGGGTCGTTTTGCTTATGAAGAATATATGACAGATGAAGCAAAAGAGTTGTTTGCTCAAATTGAATCTAAAAACAAAAGAGAGGTAAGCTAATATGGCAGTAGATAAAAAAAGATATAATATGCGCATTTCCGGGCTTGGCGGGCAAGGGGTTGTTACCTCTGCTCACATTCTTGGATCTGCGATGGATAATGCTGGTAAATTTGCTTCTTTGGTACCATTTTTCGGTTCTGAAAAAAGAATGGCTCCGGTTGAGGCATATGTAAGAGCATCTTCACAGCCTATTTATGAAGTGGGTGAAGTTGTATATCCAGATATTATTATGATTTACCACCCTCAGGTAGTTACACATGGTAAATCATATACGATGCCTTTTTATACAGGTTTGAAAAAAAATAGTTTGATTATTATTAACACCGATGTTGATATTCTTGATCCGGATGATACAAAAGTATTGAAAGATCTTGGAGCAAAAGTAGTTCAATTTAATGCGACAGAATTGGCAATTAAAATTGCAGGTACTGAACTTGCAACAAACATGGCAATGATGGGTATGGTACTTGGAATTACAAAACTTGTAAGTAAAGAGAACATAGAAAAAGCCGTAAGAGAAAGATTCTTGGGTAATTCGTTTGTTGCTTCAGGTGGTACAGCTTCTCTTGACTCTGCTATTGAGAAAAAGTTCAAGAAGAAAGAAGAGTTGCTTCAGAAGAACATGGAGGTTATTAATGAGACTTTCAAATTGGCAGACTCTATTGATTTAAACACAGATGAACTTATCATCAAACTAGACGCATAATAAAGGAAAAATAATGTATTACGTAGCAAAAGTAAATTCAGAAATGTGTTCAACACACAAATGTAACATGTGTACACTTTACTGTCCAGAGGCCAACACTTTGATGTATGATAAAGAACCAAAACATGGAAATGCAAATGGTACATCTTGGGTAGATGAAGACAGATGTAAAGGGTGTGCAATTTGTGTATATGTATGTTCAGACTTACTTGACAGAAATTGTATTGAAATGGTAATGGTTACAACAGAAGAAGCGTAAATCGTGAAGGAGGGAATTCTATTCCTCCAACAGCGATTTAGACATCTTTTTGTTTATGGCAAAAAGATAAGGTATTAAGCCTTGTAAACAAGATTTACTCCCATATCTATAAAAGATCCAAAAAGTAAACACTCTACATACGGCGTAAGACTATACAAGATAAAACTAAGGAGAAACTAATGGCTAATTTAGGCCCAGCTGACTATTCACCATATCCAGTTGCTACGTATGATGGCATACTCACGCCACCAGAAGGCAAAGCATTGCTGTTGACTGATATCGTTGATGAAGAAGTGGCAATGAGAGAAATTGCTAGAGTAATGTTGACAAGCGAAAACGCGACTATTTTTCCAGGACCACAAGTTTTGTACGCATGGAATGAAGAAGCAAAGAAAAAAGCAACGCTGATTAAAGAAATGGCAGAAGTTTTGAATGCTAAAATGATACCGATGTATGATTATAGACCAAAATATCCTAAGATTGATGCTGAGGTTGAAATCAACCCCAACCATCCAAACTTGACGATTTGGCATAACAACATTAAAGCATGTATCTTTATCGGTGTTCACTGCCATTATGCAAACGTTGCATTAAAAATTGTTAGAGCTGAAACAGATTGTTATACCTCTGCAATGTGTGCACTTTCAGGACATGAGGATGCTATGGCAACAATTAGAGATCAGCACTCAGAAGATTTGGCAAGATTTATTCAAGTTGCCAGAGAAGTCAAGCAAGAGCTTGGAAAATAGGGCTAGGAGGTTACTATGAGTATAAAAAATATGACAAAAGAAAAAAACTGGTCAGGTCAAACTTTGGTTTCAACTGACTATTTACTTTTTGAAGCACCAAGAGAAAAACACTTTATGACAGGTTCAGAAGTGCTCAAAGAGGCAATGAAAAGATGTACAGTAGATGCATCTGTATCGTATCCTATTACGCCACAATCTGAAGCAGCTCACCTTATTGGTGAATTGTGGGCAGAAGGATATGTAGGTACATACTTTAGAGGTGAAAACGAATTCGGTGTTATGTCTGAAGTTGCAGGATGTGCAATGGCTGGTGCTAGAACAGTTACGACTACTTCTGGACCTGGTACACTTAGAGCGATGGAAAACTTCCCAATGTGGTCAGGTACAAGAATCCCATGTCAGCTTGTTTTGATGGCTAGAGGTATTAACTCACCACTAACAATTCAACCGGATAACCTTGAAGTATCTTTTCTTTTAGAGACAGGTTGTATGATTTGGTATGCTGAAAACGTTCAAGAACTTTTTGATATGAGTATTGCAGCATTTACTGTAGCAGAAATGCCGGATGTACACGTGCCGATTATTACCGCGGTTGATGGATTCTTTGTATCTCATACTAGAGAATCAGTTATGCTTCCTGCTGATGATATCGCATTGTTCCCGTACAATCCTTATAAAGCGCCACTGCCTCCAATTGATTCAGAGATGCCTCCAGGAAGATTTTTAAGAGATCCATTCGTTATGAAATCAAACTATATCTCTTATGCAACCCATGCTAGTTGGCAGTGGGAAGTACGATCTGCTGTAGATAGATCTATTCCTTATGCAAAACATTTCTTAAAAGGTTTGGCACACGTAACGGGTGACCAAGATGCTGAAATCGTATTTGTTGCGTGTGGAACAGCGTCTCACCAGGCAAAAGAAGCTAATAGAGAATTGACTAAAATGGGTATCAAGTCAAAAGTGGTTAAACTCAGAACGATTAGACCATTCCCACATGCTGAATTGCTTGAAGCAACAAAAAGTGCAAAATATATTTTTGTACCAGAGTTTAACATTGTTGGCTGGCTAGATAAAGAAGTGACGCAATCACTTTATGGTAAATCTGAAGCGAAAATTATTGGTAGACCTAGAGTTGCTGGTGGTATGAGTATGCCAGTTGAGGCTATCCTTAAAGAAGTTTTAGAAAATGTAAAGAAAGGGGCATAATATGTCAGTAGATATTTACAAAATTAACCCAGAGTTCAGAGATATCATGCCTAAAGAGATCCTTGATCTTGAGGATAATGCAACTTGGTATGGCGAAAAACGCGGTATTAATGACCTAACAGATAAAAAAGAGATTCTTGAAGAACACTCTTTGTGTGCAGGATGTCCTGAAGCTGCGGCTTTGAGATATATTTTGGCGTCATTGCCAACACCGTCTGAGACTGTTATTGTTAACTCTACTGGTTGTACCTCTTTGATGTTCCCACACATTGCTTTGCACACTGTGCACTCATTGTTTGGTAACCAAAATGCTGTCGCTTCTGGTATCAAAAGAGTATTAGACTGGAGATTCCCAGATAAAACAAAAGATGTCGTTGTTCTAGCTGGTGACGGTGCGACTATCGATATCGGTCTTGACTATACTTTGCAGTCATTCTTCAGACAAGAAAAAATCACTACGATTTGTTTTGACAACGAAGTGTATGCGAACACAGGTGGTCAAGAGAGTGGTTCTACGCCTAAAGGTCAAGTGTTTAAAATGGCTCCTAAAGGTAAGGTATTTGATAAAGTACCTATGTGGGAATTGGCTGTTACTTCAGGTTGTCAGTATTCTGTTAAATTGACAGCTTCTGCACCAAAATCAGTTGCAAAAGTTGTAAGAGAAGCAATTTTAATTGCAAGAGAAATGGGACCTAGCTATATCCACCTCTATACACCATGTATTCTTGAAATTGGTTTGGATGCCAATGAAGGTCTATGGGAGATGAAAGAGCAAGATAAAGACAGATTTGTTTCATTCAAATATGTTTCTCCAGAAGCTGAAGAGTACTTGAAAAACTGTAAGAAGGAGGGAATTCTTTAATGTCAAAAGATTCAATTAAAATCAGAATGCCTGCCCTTGGGGGGCAGGGTGCAGTTACTGCTGCACATATTGCGGCTACTGCTGCTGATACAGAAGGGTACTATGCTGTTTCAAATCCATTTTTTGGTGCTGAAAAAAGAATGGCACCTTCTGAAAGTTATACAAGAATAGGAACAGTGCCTATTTATGACAGAGGCGAGGTTATTTACCCTGATATCATTATGGTGTATCATCCACAGGTTATCACGATGGGTAAATCCTATACGATGCCTTTTTACTCTGGTATAAAAGAGAATGGTTTGGTTCTTATTAACAGTGATCATGAGCTTGTAACAGATTCTGACAGAAAATTCTTGGAATCAAAAAATGTTAAGGTTCTTACAAGAGACTTTACGAAATTTGCCGTCGAAATTGCAGGAACTGAACTTGCTACAAACATGGCAATGTTGGGTGCATTATTTGGTGCATTGGGAACAGTCGGTAAGTCAGCGATCGAAGAAGGAATTAAAGACAGATTCCTTAAAAAATATGTTGCTTCAGGTGGTACTGCATCACTTGACTCTGTTATCGAAAAAAAGTTTAAAAAGAAACTTGATTTAATTCAGAGTAACCTAGATACTGCATCAGCAGCCTATGATTTAACTGCAGATTGGGCAAAAGAAGTTGGATTGGCTCCACTTCTTGATCCTGTAGCTCAATAATTTTTCTATCTGTGTGTTTCACACAGATAGTGCTTCCTACTCTTCATAAAACTTTTTATAGAGAGTATCTTCATTCTTTCATCTATCTTTTCGAGGTATTCCTATGATTTCTTCTTTTGTTATAACAGGTTTTTTGGGTGTTGGTAAAACGACAATGCTTACAAACAGTGTACAACACTATTTTCCGGATAAAAAAATTGCAGTGATCGTCAATGAGTTTGGTGATATTGGTATAGATAGTAAAATTCTTACGAATGTCTATAGTGAGGTACTTGAGATATCAGAGGGGTGTATTTGTTGCCAATTATCTGAAGAGTTTGAAAAAGGAGTTACAGAGATTATCGCCAATTACAATCCTGAACTTATTTTTGTGGAAACTTCCGGAGCATCTGAGCCTTTTCCGATTTATATGTCTTTGCAAAATCTCGGTGTCACTGTTGAAGGCGTTATCTGTGTGGTAGATGCAAAAAATTTTTCTTCCTATAAAGAAAATTCTACGGCGAAGTATCAACTTGGTGGTGCAAATATATTAGTTCTCAATAAAACGGATCTTGTCAACGACACTGAGGTTCTAGAGGTTGAGAGTGAGATTAGGGAAATTAAAGCGCAATATAACATTAAAAATACGATGACAGGCAAGCCAATTTTCAATCAGTATGTTATACATAGGGCAGAGCATGGACTGGTCAATAAAGAGGTTTTTGAGGGCGTTTACAGGCTTGATGAAGTGCTGAAATTTGCAGAAGACTTCAGTCACCATGACCACACGGCAAAAGACTCTCTGGGTCAAAAAGTTGTCTACCTGAAAAATGATTGTTCTTTTGCTGACGTGGATGCAGTATTACAAAATATCCCCGTGTCTATTTATCGGGTTAAGGGTGTAGTCAAAGTGAAAGATGTACCTCAGGCTATCGTTGTGAATTATGCATTTGGCGATGTGACATTTGAGGAGCTTGATGTTTATGAGGGGAAATCGTTGCTTATTTTAATCGGTGAAAATATTGAAGCAGATGTTGAAGAGCTGTGTGAAAAGTTTGAGATTCTCTCTTTACCTAGATTCTCATTAAAAAGCTAGACTGAGGAGTATGTATACCCAATACATACTTGTATCGGGTATACCATTTTTTAGCCGCAGTGTCCACCACCGCAACATCCGCCACCTGAGCCTTCAGCTACGCCAATCACAAATTCATTTCCTGCACTTGCTTTGGCTGTAAAATGATGTTTTTTACAGAAGTCTTCATTCATGATTTCTGCTATCGCTCTTGAGTAAGAGATAGCATCTTCTCTGTTTTGAAACGTTTTCTCTTTTTCGATTTCGCTTCTACGGAAACATCCGCACTCTCTTTCAACTTGTACTGTGAACATATAGTATCCTTTTATAAATAAATTAATGAGCGATAATAGCATCAAGAGCTTAAATAAAGATTAAAGATAAAAACGCAGAATTTTTCTGCTTGATTTAGTCTTCATCCTCATCATCTATGGGGCGAACAATACTTCTTATAATAATATCTTCCCCTATATCTTCTGCCTCAAAATAGTGAGTATGGCAGAACTCCTGATTCATCCGACACTCCATAATTTTGGCTTGCATCAGCGCATCAGGTTTATTTTTGAACGTCATGTCATTTTCAAATGTGCTTTTTTTAAAACAACTGCATTCGTTCTCAATGTGAATTTTGTACATTTTTTTCCTTTAAATGGTGTAAAGCATTCACTGCATTTCACACCTAAGTTATAGCATCACTATGCTAAACAAGTTCTTTGATGACAATAAATTCTCCAAACTCGTAAGAATAGACTTTTTTGGCTGCTTTGTCTATGATGACAGGTCGTATCCATTCGTTGAGGATAAACTCTTTTGCCACCGAATTTTCCACGGCTTTGGCAACCGTCTCAAGCGGTGCTTCCATATAGGTAAGCAGACGAACAGGCTCATGATAGGCTTTCCCTTCTTCTATGACACTTTGGGTTGGAAGACCGATCTTTAAATCACTGTAGTTTCCATTATAAACACCGATTTTAGAGACAACATTGTGATAGACTTTTGATCCTGCTCCGTAGACTTTATTGTCAACGGTCGAGAAATAATGCTCAAGATTGATCCATTGACCTACAACCAAAGGTCCGTTGAAGATACGGGTGAGTATGTCGGCATTTTCGTTATCGATTGTGGCATCATAGGAGTGAAGAAAGAGTCTATTGTGCAGAGCCATATGTCTGCAAGAGTCTCTTGGTCCTGCAAATACGCCCATATTGCCCGCTAGTCCCCATTCTGGTCTAGGCTCAGACCAATCCATCGTCTTAATAAACAAATCTTTCTCATTTTTTGCATTGGGCAGAACTTTGGCTCTTTCTTCTCTTGAAGCGAGTGATGCATTTTTAAAGTCTTCTTGCATACCCAAAAAGAGTTCTAACTCTTTGGTGTTTAGTATCTCCGTATCGTAAAATGTCATCTCATCAGTAGTGGTGATATGCAAAGCCGGGATAAAACGTGTATCTTCTGGTATGGATATTCCCCTGTATATGAGTTTTTCGCGTATTTCAGCTTTGTTGGCTATCATGCTCAGTGCACGTGCATTGGGAAGCGAAATACTGCCCCCACAGGCACCGCAGTCAAGGGCTGATTCAAACGGGTTATTGTCTGAGCAGCTTCCGTGCCCGGAGATAATAACAAATTTCGGAAACGCATCGATAAGCCCAATCATCTTGAGAAGATTTTCGATATACATCACCTGTTCTTCAATAGTAAAGCCTACTTTGGCGAGATTGACTTTTTGGATCTCATAGTCCTCACTGGTGATATGATAGGCTTGTTTGAGATTGTCTATGATATCAGATGAGATTCTTATCTTGAGTGGTTTGTCAAACACCAGATGTTCCCAAAGCAGGATGATGTCTGAACTGTTGAGTCCTGTACCAAATTGCGTTGTTAAGACTTCATTGATGATATTGGTATGAAGTCTTTTGACATACTTCTCTATCTCTTCTTCTGAGAGCTTGTCTAGTGTGTAAGTGGTTTTCGGTTTGACGGGTTTTGACTTACTGAAAATCATATGCGTTTTTTTAGGAAAGAAAGTTTTGCCAAAAAGTTTGAAGCCAAAAAGCCATCCGATTGCTTCCACCATCACGTAGGGAGTATAAGGATTGTTTTTAAGATCACTTAATACCTTTTTAGTCGTTTTGGTTACACTTTTTTGGGAATTATATGTTTCATGTGATTCGACGGGTATTTCAAAAACAATATTCTCAGGTTTGATCACTGCAGGTGCCAGTGAGAGTGCATGGGCTTTGTCAAACTCGACAAACAAGATGGGAATCCCCAAAAAACCGCCCGCACCATAGGTAGTGTATGGACCTGATTCTTCTACTTTGCGTCGTATCACTTCGGATCTAACATCCAGACAAAATATGGTTGAGGAAAGCGGTTTTTTGTCGTAGGTATGCGGTGAAGTAAATGCATCGACATGGGTTGCGATATAAGAGTCTTCCAAAGACTTTAGCCACATAAATCCTTCTTCTTTTTTAAGCAAATTGGCAAAATTGGAAAAGGCTACAGGCATCATATCGTCCAGTTGCACGGCTTTTTGTGCAAGCTGAACCTGAAGAGAATTGAGATTGATCTCATCTTTGGCATAGGCATCTACAATCTCTTGATAGTCTTGATGCTCTTCCATGGCATCGTTGTAGGTACCGGTCAGTTTGCCTTTTGCCTGTAAGAGTTTGAGTATGGCGTAAGGAGTATTGCTTTTGATATAGGCTTGCAGTTTTTCAAAATCATTGATCTTTTTTTTGCGTAAATATTTGACTTCAAAGTGTAAGCGGATCGCAATATAGTCCATCAGTGTTGAAGGATGTTCCTGCTGGGCATAATACTCTTTGGATTCAGATCGGTATTTAATATAGCCCGCCCATCCGTGCAGTTTGAGGATGTGTGTGAGGAAGTAGGTCTGCACATCTTGTACTTTGAGCGTATCGAGTGCTTCTTGCACAAATTCTTCTACATCAATGATATAGTCGATATTTTCATACAGTTTAAAGGTTTCAAACATACCCAAATCTCTGTCGGTCATACTCAGCGTGGTTTGCTGCTGATCAAGAAAACGTGCGACAAATTCTATGACATCTTTTTCTATGAGCTCTTTTTTACTGGTACCAAACAATGCATCATGAATCTCGTAGAGTGTCATATTTTTGGTGAGTGAAGCAATCCATGCTTCTTCATCTTTGTAAATAGCGTTTTCTTCAAGATAGCTATGCAGGGTTTCATCTATCTCGTTTATCTTTAAGTCTTCATAGCTTCTATAGCTGTTCCATAGCGGGCTTACTTCAAGCATAAAGGTCTTAGCCTGCTCTAAATAGCGTTCAAGTTTTGCTTCTTTGAGTACCCTAAGTAGGTTTTTTTCTAACATTTCAGA
The DNA here is from genome assembly GCA_011391015.1 of Sulfurovum sp. Lineage (GTDB taxonomy): Bacteria > Campylobacterota > Campylobacteria > Campylobacterales > Sulfurovaceae > Sulfurovum. The sequence goes on along the minus strand of JAABRH010000003.1, from coordinate 4,231 downwards.
GCTGATTTTACCCTCTTTAAAGAGCCCGATATAATAGTCCGGATCCATATAAACTTTGCCGCCGAAAGTCTGTTGTGCTTTAATGAGCGCTTCTTTAAAATTGAGGTGTTCAAACCCTTTGAGCGGATTGTGGTGGATAAAAGCACCAATTGGCCAATAGTGTGGCACTGTATCTTTAATTGCATTTAATTTTTCAAGTATACTCATGAAAGTACCTCCTGTAGTCCTATAACGCTTAGAAGCAATAACACTGCAATGATCAGCAGATGTACTACTCTTTCCGTTGGTGATATATCAATGTAATGCACATTATCATTGGGTTTGCCAAATACGGTTTTTGCCATGACTCTCACTGCAATCAGAAAATTTCCAAAAAAGATAACGATGACAATCAGATACCACAGGATGCTGATTTCTGACTTCAAAATACCGTTAAGAAAGAGCAAGGCATTGGGAAACGGCGGATAGAGGGCCAATGCAGTAAAGTAGACGGTTAAAATGAGCCCGGCATAAGGAGTCACCAAGGTAATACCGCTGACTGACTGATAGTTCGGGCTGCCATAACTTCGTGCATAATATTTGCCCATCAGATAAACACCCATGAGTGCTACAATAAGGGATACACCGTACAAGATACTCTCTTTTGTCTTGAACATGATAAGTAAAGGCGCGTTAAAGAACAGGATATAATAGGTCAGTTTACACAGATTGTTTGTCTGGTTTGCCTTGTGAAGCGAAAACAAAGAAGCAAAGAAGGCAACCATAACAAAAGGCATGGATGTCTCTTGCGGAAATTGGTAAGAGATAAACATACCGGCAATGACAAGCAGAGCGGCAAGAGGAAAAATTTTGTCTTTTCTCATGACGGGTATGTTTTCAAAAACGAGATAATAGGGTACTCCCGCAAATAAAAATAATAGTATAAAATCTATAAGCATCCATTCTCCCCTTTAGAAAATTTTAAAATATTTGACATACCAATCTGAGATGTAGCCTTCTTTTGCCAGCATCTTATAGATACGCCATTTTGATTTATTGGGTTTGTGTTCACCTAGCGGCACACCGACAAAATGTTGTCTATAGGTGAAATACCAACCGACCAGCATGATGGCTATGAGCATCAATATCGTCATGGTACCTGATACATGCAGGGTAGCCACTTCATAAAACAATGCCCCATTTTCGCCATAGAGGAAATGCTCCAGCGCCAGACCCACAAATTCGTAGGTAAACAGTACCAGTATGAAAGAGCTTATCAGGGCAAGAATCACTTTAGGTGAATTGGCTTTGGAGACCTCAAAAAAGGATAAAAAGAGTTGTGTCCCAGTGAGCCAGGCAAAGGCAATAATCAGTGTTGCTGCATTAAAATGGAACAGGTCTTCTCCGAGTAAAAACTTCACGCCTGTAAATACAATGACAGGAAATACCGCAAAAAAGGCGATCATACGGAACATATTGATGCTGTTGTACTGCGGTTTTTCTTCCCAAAAGATTTCGTGTGAAAGCCTTCTTGGTACATTGGGCTCTTTTCTTGCTTGGTTGATAAGGCTTCCGGACTCCAAAAATAAAGAGGCTTTAAAGATACCGTGTACCATAAGATGATAGATAGCAAGACTGAAGGCACCTAGACCCACTTCCATGATCATGTATCCCATTTGACCCACTGTTGAATAGCCCAGTGAACGTTTGATATCTGATACGGCAAGCATCAGGATGGAAGCAAAAACAGCGGTGATTAAACCCATGACAAAGGCTACATTGAGTACAGCCGGGGTTAAAAGAAGCAAAAATGCCATTTTGTTCAAAAGAATCCCGCCAACATTTACTACCCCAGCGTGCATGAGTGCTGAGACGGGTGTGGGTGCTTCTGAAGTATAGGGCAGCCAAAGGTGAAAGGGCATGATGGCTGATTTCATCATCGCAGCAAACAGGAAGAGAAAACCGATGAGGTAAATCATGGCATCATCAACAGGCCCGCTTTGGAAGAGTGTCAACCATTTTTGACTCAGCTCGCTCAACTCAAAACTGCCAAATGTTTTGTAGGTAAGAATCACAGCGATAATAAAGAAGAGGTCTGCAAGCTTGTGTACAAGCATCGTCCAGCCCCCGTTTTTGATGGCAGATTTGGATTCAACGTTAAATGAGATAAGCAGATACAGACTGATACTCATCAATTGCCATGCGATGGTCAGGATGATCAGATTGTTACTCATCACAAGCAGATAAATGGCAGAGAAGATAAAGTTTAAGAGGACAAAAAATCGTTTGTATCCCGGTTCATCCCACATATATTTGGTAGAGTATTTGCGTATGACTAGCCCCAATATAGCAACATAAGGTACAAGTATGGCAGAGAGTTCATTGTAGATAAGATAGCCGCCGAAACCATCAATGTCTTGATCGGTACTCATCACATAATAGGTACCATACAGCGCCAAAAGTGCAACCATGGAGGAAAAAAAGATAGCCACTTTGGGCATATGCTCTTTTTTGTTTAAAAAGCCTATCATGGTAGCTATCACAATAGGTAGAAATGGTATCAGTAACACTAGTTTTTCCATAGTAAAACTCCCTAAAATATTAATTATATATACTTATAATAAATGAAGACTTAAGTTATAGTGAAAGTCTTTCGATTTCTATAATGCTGCTTCATATATTAGCAGAGGATGAGCATATATGAGTGGTGTTGTTTGTAGTACAAACCATAAGAGGCACTTATGTGTAGCATAACGTCTCAAATATATAAGCATCATAACCAAATTAGTGCAGAGTTACTTAGTATGTAGAGAAGGAATACTTAGATTGGGATGTATTTGAGATAAAATGAAACACACAAAATTTGTCTGATTTAAAAAATCAAAAGGGATTTGGACGTGAAATACCCAGTTTTCGCATGAAGTTCTCAGCGATATTGGTGCTTTTTTGTTTGAAGTATTCACCAACGGATGGTGTATAGAGCCTATCAATGGTTTGATGAAAAACGCTGAGCCAACGCGCAAAGGCTTCAGCACTTAGATCTGCGATGTGAAAGTGTGGCTGCAAGGGGTTGCCGATGTAGTTATCGTAACCTAAAGATACAAATTTCCAAAACTCTGTGAGTAAAACCAAATGTTCTTCCCATTCATCACTGTGTATATCATCGCCCAGCTTTGCTATAAAATAGGGAGCCAGCAGATCATCTTTGAGTACTTCAGGGTAAAAGGTCCTTACGAGTATTTCAATATTCTCTTCATTGATGGAAGTAAATAAAATTGGGCTCATCGGGATATCAATCTCCCGTACCTTTATAGATTTCATCAAAGTGCGCTGCCAAATCTGAGGTATAGACAGCTGCGCTGATAACATCACAGTTAAAGAGATTGCTATAGCAAGAAGGTTCTTCAAACAGCTCTCCAGTCTGTTCGATCACTTTGGCAGCTTCAAGCAGACCCTGATTATTGTCACTTGCATAGTTGAGTGCAGCGAGTAAGACATCTATTTTTCTGCCGGGGAATTGTTCATCGAGTATCTCTTTGATGTCCTTATCATTCTTGTAGTCATGAAGCAGTTGTTTGACCTGCTCAGGCGAGAGATACGCACCACCGCTGAAAGGGCCTTCAAGTTTTTTGCTCACAATCATATCTTCAAGATATTCGCTCGCCACTACTTCTTCCCACGAAGTAACGTAGGTATCGTGAAATGTTTTATCGAGTATGGCCGAGAGTGCACTTCCGTGAATAAAATAAAATTTTTCAAAGAAACCCTGTGTGATGGCAAGAAAATACGCATGCCATTTGTTGAAATTGTCATAGTCAAGCGCTCGTGAACGCTTGATCATTGTTTTGTATTTCTCTTGGTAAAATGCTTCTACCTCTTCAAGTTTGTGGTGTCTTAGCTGTTCATCCGGAATCTTGACTTTGAGTGTATCGGCTACACCGATATCTTCAAACGCATCAAAATACCACGTTTGCATTTGTTCCTTGGTAATAGGGTGATAACTTATACTTAAATCCATGTTTCGCCTTTAAAAAAATTGTTCTGTACCTGTTTAACTCGGGCGATTATAGCATAGTGTTTCTTGTGTCGCTTGAGGATGTTGTATTTTGGGCTGCTGTTAAAGCCATGCTCTATGGACTATACGCTTATTTTTTAATCAAGTAAAAAGTGGTTAATATAGATAAAATACTCAAAAAAATGCAAGGCAGAAATGATGGGCAAAGTATATTTGACGGGTGCAGGGCCGGGGGAT
>JAABRH010000029.1 GCA_011391015.1 Sulfurovum sp. | reverse complement strand
ATCGTTTCATCACTTACTCCTTTGGTTCTAACTGTTTAAGTTCAAAATATTCTTTTTGAAGCCTTTGATTATCAGCTTTTAATACCTTTTTTTCATAAGATAAGCTTTGCTTTTTCTCTCTTAACTGATTTAAAATCGTTAATGAGTTTTCCCCGTATATCAATACCCCTACATAAATACCAAAAAGAAGAATCCCTATGACTGTGACCAAAAATGTTTTTAGTGACAGTCCGGCAATGCCTTCTTCTTTTTTGATATCAAGCATACCCAACTCTTTCTACTTTGTAAACAACGAAGCGCCCAAATACTCAAACTGACCAAGCTCAGCTTCAATCTCAAGCAGTCTGTTGTATTTCGCGATTCTATCAGAACGTGCGGTTGAACCTGTTTTGATTTCACCTGTGTTCAGTGCCACGGCAAAATCAGCAATAAAGGTATCCTCACTCTCACCAGAACGGTGAGACATGACACACTTATATCCATTTCTTTGTGCAAGACGCACTGTTTGCATCGTCTCAGAGACAGTTCCAATCTGGTTTGGCTTAATCAAAATAGCATTTGCAATATCTTTTTCGATCCCCTCAGCCAAAATTGCCACATTGGTAACAAACAAATCATCACCTACCAATTGTACTTTGTCACCAAGTACTTCAGTTAGTTCTTTCCAACCGTCCCAGTCATCTTCACTCAAACCGTCTTCAATAGAGACAATGGGATATTTGCTGCACATATCGGCATAATAGGCTATCAGCTCTGAACTTGTGATTTTTCTGTTTTCAGATTTCAAAACATACAGCCCTTCCTCGTTGATTAGCTCACTCGCAGCTACATCAAGCGCAATGGCTATCTGTTCACCGGGTTTATAGCCCGCTTTTTCAATCGCCTGTATGATGACCCCTATAGGCTCTTCATTGCTCTTAAGGTTGGGGGCAAAACCGCCCTCATCTCCCACGGCAGTACTTTCACCCATGCCGTCAATAATTTTTTTAAGTGTATGATACACTTCAGCACATGCACGAAGTCCTTCGGAGAATCTATCAAACCCTATTGGCATGATCATGTATTCCTGAAAGTCCACAGAATTATTCGCATGCTCTCCGCCATTGATGATGTTCAACATCGGCACAGGCATCACGACGGCATTGGCTCCACCCAGATAGCGATACAGTGGCATACCCATACTTTTTGCTGCGGCGCGTGCTACAGCCATAGAAACACCCAAAACAGCATTGGCGCCCAAATTGGAATAATTTTCTGTACCGTCTGTCTCTTTCATGATCAAATCGATTTCGGCCTGATTAAAAGGGCTGAGACCCATAAGCGCATCACAAATTGGACCATTGACATTATCACACGCTTGCAGTACACCTTTTCCCATATAGCGGCTGCCGCCATCTCTGAGTTCCAGTGCTTCACGTTTTCCTGTACTCGCCCCACTTGGCACTATGGCACTCTCTACAGTACCGTCACTCAGACTTACGGTTGCTTTCACCGTTGGATTTCCCCTGCTGTCCATTACCTCGCTTGCTACAATTTCGTCAATATAAACCATCTGCTTCCTTTTTTATCTATTCAATTTCTTATGTTTGTCTATTTATTTTATCGAAATTTACCCTATAGTTAAATGAGTCTATTGCGTCAAAAAAGGATTGATGGAGAAATAAGTGTTTTTGATGATGTTATGACAGAAAAGGACAGTATAGCGATGACAAAATCAAGTGCGAAAATTCCGTTTTCGCGTGTTACAGAGAGACAAGGCGCTGATTGCTACCAAAACCTTGTCCCAAAAACTAGTCTTCCTCGCTCATTTCGCTCTCATCTACAGTCAATAATGCCCCACAGCCGAGTGCTTCTTTAATTTTGCTTTCCAACTCTGCCATAAGCGCTGGGTTTTCTTTGATGGCAATTTTTGCATTTTCTTTTCCTTGCCCCAATTTCTCAGATCCGTATGAGAACCATGCACCTGACTTGTCTATAATGTCTAGTTTCACACCATAATCAATCAACTCCCCTACAAATGAGATACCCTCTCCAAACATGATGTCAAACTCTGCCTGTCTAAACGGCGGTGCGACTTTATTTTTCACCACTTTAGCTTTCACGCGGTTCCCTATGGAAGACTCGCCCTGTTTGAGTGTCGCTGTACGCCGTACATCAATCCTTACCGAACAGTAAAACTTCAATGCATTACCGCCGGTTGTTGTCTCAGGAGAGCCATACCCCATAGTGCCTATTTTCATACGAATCTGGTTGATAAATATGACTGTTGTATTGGTCTTATGCAAAATAGCGGTTAATTTACGAAGGGCTTGAGACATCAGTCTGGCCTGTAGCCCCACATGCGTATCGCCCATATCACCTTCAATTTCACTTTTTGGTGTCAAAGCAGCCACAGAGTCAACCACAATCAAATCAACTGCACCCGATCGTGTCAACGTCTCCAGTACATCAAGCGCCTGTTCACCAAAATCCGGTTGGGACACAAGCAGATTGTCAGTATCTACCCCAAGGTTTTTTGCATACACGACATCCAAAGCATGTTCTGCATCAATAAAGGCACAGACCATATCATTTTTTTGCGCCGAAGCAATCGTTTGTAGTGCCAGTGTTGTTTTACCCGAAGATTCGGGTCCATATACTTCGATGATACGCCCTTGAGGGATACCCCCTATACCTAAAGCCATATCCAACCCAAGGGAACCGGTGGAAATAGCTTCGATCGGCTCAAATGCCTTATCTCCTAAGCGCATCAGTGTTCCCTTGCCAAAGGTTTTGTCTATTTGTTTGATTGCCATATCCAGTGCTTTTTGCTTGTTTGCGTCCATTGCCATTGTCATTTCCTTAGCCTTAATGTTGAATTCTAGCACCATTCTAATACGTTTCTTATGTCAGTTCAAAAAAAATGTCAAATTGACATTTTTTTTGAATAAAGTTATCCAAAGTTACCCCAAATAGAAACCATGCTAAAATGCATTTACATTAAATAAGAGAGCTTCTAGCCTATGAACCCAATACAATTAGCCCATTCACCTGATGCTGATGATATCTTTATGTATTTTGCCATCAAATTTGGCTGGGTTGATACCAAAGGGTATACCTTTGAAAATTGTGGACTCGATATCGAGACACTTAATGTTGAAGCACTGAAGGGAACCTATGATGTCTCTGCTATTAGTTTTGGAATGTACCCTCTGATTAAAGACGAATATGCACTTTTACGAACAGCCGTGAGCTTTGGTGAAGGGTATGGTCCCAAACTGATACGTCAAAAAGATAAAAAACTCAAGCGCAACTTCAAAGTTGCCCTGTCAGGAAAACACACCACCAATGCGATGCTCTTTCGTATCTATTATCCTGATGCAAGGGTTGTCTATATGGATTTTCTTGAAATCGAACATGCTGTCCTCTGTGGCAAAGTAGATGCAGGGGTACTCATTCATGAATCCATCTTGAATTTCGATAGTAGTCTGGAAGTTGAAAAAGAGATCTGGGACATTTGGGTTGAGCTTGCTGGGGAAGGACTTCCTCTGCCTCTTGGTGGTATGGCTATCCGCAGGAGTCTGCCTTTACACAAAGCCTTAGCTATAGAAAATATTCTAATCGACGGTGTCAAAGTAGCCAATGCCCGCAAAAAAGAGTTGTGTGCCAAACTTCAAGAAGAAAAGCTTGTACGTATTTCCGATGCGCTACTGAACAAATATCTGGATATGTACGCATCAGAAGAATCTGTTGAACTCTCTGCTTTACAACTCAAAGCACTTGACAGACTCTACGAGATAGGCTTTGAGCATGGATTGTGGGAATCGCCCCTGCAAACAGAAAACTATCTTATCCCTAAAGAGTATCAAACACTCCGGAACAGTTAGATGTTTTTTAAGACCATAGACTTCTCTTCCTATTCAAGCATCAAAGTGGGGCAGCCGACTCAAGTACTCATGATAGAAGAGGGAGACACCCTCCCTCAAGATAGATATCTCATCGGCGGGGCAAACAACCTGCTTGTCTCTCCAGAACCTCCTGCACTAATGATGCTCTCAAAAGACTTTGCCACCATCTCTGAGAATGACAACATGCTCACCATTGGAGCTGCAATGCCCACGGGACGGATAGTTTCTTATACCAAAAAACATAATATCAGCGGTTTTGAATTTTGTTCAAAACTTCCTGGCACGCTTGGCGGCATGCTTGCAATGAATGCAGGGGTCAAAACATATGAGATATTTAATATTTTACACTCGATAAAAATAAATGGTAAGTGGATTCCAAAAGAAGAGATAGAGCATGGATATCGCTATGCCAAGCTAGACGGTATCGCTACACATGCAAGATTTGAGATACACCATGGTTTTAATCAAACACTGTTAGACGATCTGCTTAGCCTAAGATCCAATCAGCCTGCCCAAGCCAGTGCAGGTTCAGCCTTTAAAAATCCTCCCGATGATTATGCCGGCAGGCTCATAGAAGCAGTAGGGCTTAAAGGGGTACGTAAAGGTGCTATGCAGTGGAGCGATTTGCATGCGAATTTTTTGATAAATTGGGGAGGAGGCACATTTGGAGATGCCAAATTCTTAATAGATCTGGCAAAAGCTGAAGTGCTCAAACACTTCAGTATTTATCTTCAAGAAGAGATAAAGATACTCTAAAAAAGATTATCTAACTTCGATGGACCCTGGGCTCAAAGACTCAGAACCCACACAACGTACACATCTTATATAATTAGACTCATTGGGGCTTCGTTTATAAGGATGTGCATCAGCTGTATAGACCACATAATAACGGGAAGAATCTGCCGGAGTAGAAGACCAGTAGTCCGAACCGCGATGATGCGTAAAAGGATTAAATTGTTTATAATGAATATGGGTTAATTCCTCCGAAGTGGGGAGTCTCCAGTCGTTATAGCCCGCATAGTTTAGCATACGGCAATAATTAATAGCATGCTTATATTTACCTGCCTTGCCAGAAGAGTATTCGCGTTTATACGCACCGTCTTCTGCATCGGTATATTCCTGATCTTGCCACATTAGATTTGTGTCATCTTCTACAAAAACCTTGTCTTTTTTACACGAAACATCTGAGATATTTGCAACCCCACAAGAACCTGTTCCAGAAGCACTAGCAGGATACACATCTCCCCCTCCCATAAGCAACGTTGCCATGAGTGTTACACTTGCCATTACCCATACTTTTTTCATCTTCTCTCCTTCTTATCCAATATTATACAATATCATAATATAACCTATATCAAACCAAGCTAAATTCTGTCCATCATTTTTTATTATATCGAATTTGCAATTTTTTACGCATGAATTTCTATGGGTACACCATTCTCAACCGCTCTCCAAAGCTTATCCATGGCACGATTGGGTACGGCTACACATCCCTCTGTCCAGTCACACGAAAGGGTATACTCATCTCCACGCCCGTCTGCATTCCACTTAGGTTGTCCGTGAATAGTAATATATCCGCCCGGGCTTATGCCTTTTGCCCGTGCTCTTGCCTTATCTGCTTCACTCGGATAAGAGATCATAAGCGACCGATACAGTCTGGAGTCACATTTTTTTCTAACGATAGAATAAGAGCCTATAGGCGTTCGGTAGTCACCCTCTTGGATCTTGTTTCCCTTATCGCCGTTTTTTCCCAACGAGATGCGAAACTCTTCCACTACTTTTCCATTTCGGTAAGCATAAAGCGTTCTTTTTTTCTTATAGACAACGAGCTTGTCTATTTTATGTTTTGGGTCAAGCTCTTTGCCTTTTGAAAGCTCGTTGATACATTCTTTGGTGTCATAGGGTGTTTTATCCAACTTTCCAAAACCTACACTCTTTTTCTCGCATCCTGTCATCATCAATACCAAAATACCCACTACTGCTATCCATTGCATTTTCATTCTTTTCTCCTTATTTAAGGTATTAACCCCAATCTTCATTTTGACGTTTGCTCTTGTGTTTGTCTTTTTTGTAAGATGCGCCGTTTTTTAACTTTTGCAAACGATTCAACTGACTCATTTGTGTATCACGCAGTGCTTCAAACTCATTATCTGTAAATACTTCGGCCAAACAGGTCTGCTGGTACAGCTGTTCAATATACGCTTTGAGTTGCTGATGGTATTCTGATTCAAGATGTACTTCTTCTTTTTCATCAAACTTTTTTTTGAGCTGTTCAAACTTAAGCAAAAAATCTGTCGCAAGCACCTGCTGATCCCTAAACATACGAAAAAGATTTTTACTGATTTTTTCCAGTTCAACGATATACTTTTGACGATTAAATTTGTCAATCTGCTTTTGCGTATATCTCATGCTATACCCCTACCGTATAACAATCGGAACCCCTTCACGTACTGCATACCACAGTTTTTTCATATCGGTATTAGTCACAGCCACACAGCCTTGCGTCCAATTCTGTGTCAGGGTGTATTTATCGCCTTTTCCGCTTGCATTCCATGTAGGCTGCGCATGAATCGTCACATCTCCTCCTGGGTTTAGCCCTTTTTTAGCCGCTTTGGCTCGGTCCTCAGGACGCGGATAAGAGATGCAAAGTGAGCGGTAATACTTGGGAGAACATAGCTTTCTGGAGATCCAAAACTCCCCTTCTGGGGTTTTATTGTCTCCCTGTTTTTCCTTTGCACCTACAGGATTTTTTCCCAAAGAGACAGGAAGCGTACTTTGTATTTTGTTGTCTTTGTAGAGATACATTTTACGTTCTTTTTTTACCACAACAATCTTATCGATACTCTCCTGCTCAGAATAATCTTCTGCTTCAAGGAGCTCTTCTTTACACTCTTTAAGCGTGTACTGATTGCCTTCAACTTCAGGCTCTAAATCGGGTCCAAGGTCTTTGCAGCCAGCCACTAAAAATACGGCTAACAAAAATGCATAAGTGTGTCTCATATAAATAACTAATCCTTTGGTAAATAATAGATATTTTAACACAGAATAGGTATGGAGAAAATAATATATTGGAAAGAAAAGAAGAAAGCAAACCTCTTCAAAAAAGAAGTTTGCTTGAAGAAAAAAGGATTAGCAGGCTGCTTTAGCTGCTGCAAGTGCCTCTTCATAATTTGGTTCTGTTGTGATTTCAGGTACTACTTGTTTGTATGTTACTTTACCATCTTTGCCTACTACAAAAATAACTCTTGCCGTGATACCTGCCAAAGGACCATCTGCTAAAAGTACACCGTATGCGTTTGCAAACTCTTTGTTTCTGAAGTCTGAACATACTTTGATGTTTTCAATACCCGCTGCACCACACCATCTAGCTGCTGCAAAAGGAAGATCCATAGAAACCGTGACAACTTCTACGCCTTCAAGTGATGCTGCTTCAGCATTAAATCTTCTTGTCTCAGCGTCACATACGCCTGTGTCTAGTGACGGTACGGCTACAACAAGTTGCACCTTGCCTTCGCCACCGATTGTTTCATTCTGGAGCATTGGGTTGCAGTTTACTACTGTAACTACCGGTGCTGTGTCACCTACGTTAATTTGTGTACCAGTAAGGTTACACACGATGTCATTTTTAAATGTTACTGTTGCCATATTTTAGTCCTTTTATTTTTTTAACATAAGATTATGGCTTAAATAGGATAAATTTAGTCTTAAATAGTTTAAATATTCTGCAACCAATACGCTGATATCTCTGCAAAAAACATACCAAAGTGTACTACATCCCAGGAATACGGGGGATGTGCCCCAACTTTGAGTGACGGCAATACCATCCCCAGCCTTTTTTCAGCCAATGCCCGATAACAGGCAGCGGGATAATCGTTCCGCCTTTGTCGTTCCTGTAAACAAGGGCTGCGCCGTTTCCGGTATCCATCATGCACAAAATGTTCAAATGATTGATATAGCTTCGCTTGGAGTCGATGTTTTGCATGGCGTTAAAAATATTGTACGCTACATTTTTTGCCATCACCTCAGCCACATGTCCCTGTTTGGCTCTCCACTCCGGGCCCATCAATGAGGTAGAATCGCCGATGGCATAGATGCCTTCAAACCCTTCTATTTCATTATAGACATTGGTGACAACAAAACCTGCATCACTTAAAGGAAGTCCAGAATCTGCAAGCACGCTGTGTCCGGTACCTGCAGAGATAAACATGGTCAAATCCGAAGCCAACTTGGTACCGTCTTCAAAACTGATGCCGTCTGCTTCAAACTGTGTGATGCTTGAGCCTACTTTTTTGTCAATATGTGTCATGGTGAACATTTTATCCATCATGACCAGTGCTTTTTCACCCATCTTTTGTCCAGGCTTTTGCATGGGTGCAAAAAATGTGAGTTCAAAATGCTCTCTCACGCCTTTTTCCTTCAAATAGGTGTCAACGTTGAAAAGCACTTCAAAAGCAGGTCCACCCCGTACCGCAGAGGTATCTTTTGGGTTGCCGCCAAACCCCATAGCTATTTTGCCTGAACCTTTTTGCACCAGTGCATCCAAGCGTTCATACAGAAGGGTTGCTTCTTCTGGTTTTCCGCAAATCGAAAGGGTATGCTCCATACCGTTATGGCGCAATTTATCCTGTCCCATTGCGATGACGATATAACCAAAGTCATCCAAAACACGTCCGCTTTGCAACGTCACTTTTTTCTCTTTGGATTCAAACTGAACCACCGCATCGACTATCAGTTTAAATCCATGCTTCATTGCCAAAGTATCCAAAGGCACGGAGACATCTTCCTTTGTCACTTTTCCCGTAGGGATCCAGATAGAGGTAGGATAGATGTAAAAATAATCCCTGTCACTGACCAGTGTGACATCAAGCCCTTGTTTTCGCAAATAGATCGAAGCTTCAACTCCAGCAAATCCGCCACCCAAAACCAGTACTTTTGCCATTGCCCTCTCCTAATACTTTACGATGCCCGTTGTCTCTTTGTTCACGACAAGATCAGAGACTTGTGAGTTTGCTGCGATGATTGTAAACAGTGCACCTACTAATAACCCTGATAGCACAACGATCCAGACCGTAAGTCTCTTTTGCTCGCTTTCTTTCCCATTATAGTCTTCTATCTTTTCGAGTGTCGGTTCATCATATTTCATTATTGTACCTTTTTAGTAATCAGATCGGCACGGGGATAGAAAAAGACGACCTCTCTATCTACAACGATCTTCTTCTTATCATCTAGGGCAAATGCTCTGATGGTTACAGGGATGGGAACATCTTTTCTTGCATTGTCTGCCAAGGCTTGTTCTGTTTCGAGGATAACCACTTTTTTCTTCTTCTGTCCTGCTCCGAGCTTAAAGGGTTTACTCGGTCTGTTGATGGTAATTTTGTCATTGCCCAAAACTTCAAAATAATAGTTATGTTCTTTACTGTCCGTGTTGGCAAACATAAAGATATAATCATTTTGCACGACACCATTGTCTAGTATTTTGTAGAGTCTTTGCGATTTGTTGATATTGAGCAGCATATGTTCTTTCTTGCTTCCCATTACAAACAATGCCACAAGCACAATGGACAAGATGGCAAAATAGGCTATGACCTTACCTCTAAAATAATTGGTTTTGCCTTCATACTTGACTGCTTCTTTTTCACTTGACCATCGTACTAGACTCTCTTTACCCAAAGCTCCCATGACCGAAGTACACGCGTCCACACACTCAAGACAGTTGATACACTCTAGCTGAAGCCCTTTTCGGATGTCGATGTGTGTAGGACATACCGTTACACAGCTCTCACACGTCGTACACTCAGCAGCAGGCTCAACTTTAAGCAGCTCTTTTTGTTTGGTAAACTTTTTTTCGCGCTCATATCCGTGCCCCTCATAGATATCGCCCCCACGAACAGGATCATACACCGCCATGATGGTATCATCATCATACAACACAGACTGCACACGGCTATAGGGGCAGACATAGACACAAAAGTTCTCTTTGATAAACACCACATCCAGTATAATAAATACCGCGATGCTCAAGAGTGTCCCTACAAGCATCATATGTTCGGAAGGATTAGCCAAATAGGCAAAAAAGTCTTCAGGCGGTACAAAAAACCATAAAAAGTTCGCTGCTGCCGCCACCGCAAGTACAGACCAAATCAGTATGGCTACGACGCTTTTAATCTTGTTTTCCATTTTGGACATATCAGGGTTTTCCTGTTTGTTTTTGATGCGTTTTCGCAAGCCCAAAAGTTTTGTCTCTATCCCGTCTCTGTAGATAACTCGAAAAATCGTCTGCGGACATGCCCATCCGCACCATGCTCTTCCCCCCACTGCAGTCACAGCAAAGATACCCAAAAAGAGCAGCATCAGCAAAAACGGCATCAGATAAAGCTCTTGCATATCAAACGCAATACCTGCTAGATGAAGTTTTTTCTGATCAAAACTCAGTAAAAACAGATGATTACCGTTTATCGTAATCCATGGCATTACCAAAGCTACAATGGTTGCAAGTCCATACGCCCAATACCGCTTAATACGATAGGGAATCCAGTCTTTTAGATACTCTTTTGCCTGATTTTTTTTAGGCTTCTCGGCCGTTAGTGTTGTTTCCATCTTATGATACCTTTGCTTCTTTCATTTTTCTTGCTTCTTCAAATGGACAAATGAGTACAACATTGTCCACGCCTCTTGTGCCGACTGATTCATTCATCTCTATCCAAGCGCCCTCTACCAACTCTTTGATGCCACGTGATTCGATATAGTCTTTCAATGAACTACGCGTCACGTGGAGTTCTCTGGCTATCGCACTCACGCTCATCCCTCTACTTAAAAGAGATACGATCTCTCCTCTGTAGACATCAAATTTTGAGCTTGACTTGCTGCCTTTTGGGCGGCCTATCTGATTGGTTTTTGCTTTCTCTTCTTTCCTGAGCGCATTGAGCAAAGGAAAAATATCAACCATTCGGGTCTCTTTGTTCATCAACGTATTGGAATCGGCTATCCAAAGATTGACACTGTGACTCAGCATACAGGTTATGACTTTTATCAACTCTTCTGCTTTGTCACTCAAGATATACAAAGAAGAGACAACAACAGTGTTTCCTTCTTGCATCGTTTGCAAAAAAGCTTCAAATTCTCCTCTTTCTTCTAATGCAAGATTTTTTGTTGCATATTCAACCACTTCTTTGTCTATTTTTAATTCTTTTTTTACAGAAAAAGAGAGCACATCACGTTGCTGCCTCGTCAGATGTGGAAATTCTGGCACTTGTCTCATATAAGCATAAACCATACAACTCCTTTTTGTTATATTTTTTATTATAGTATCTTATATGATGTTAAAAGTCAAGTTATTTTTTATTATTTTCGTCATTTTATTTCTTTTTATCGTCATCACTTCTTTAGGGTGTTTTCAATTTATGCTAAAATACCTAAAATAGATACGAGGATACGCTATGGATCTTACACACCTAGATGAGCAAAATAAACCTAAAATGGTGGATGTCTCAGACAAAGACACTACGACACGTATTGCTACTGCCAGTGGCATTATTGTAGTAGGGCAGGCAGCGTTTGATGCGGTATTGGCAAACACAGCCAAAAAAGGACCTGTGCTGCAAACAGCGGTTATTGCAGCCATACAAGGCGCCAAACAAACCTCAACGCTCATTCCGATGTGCCACCCGCTGATGCTCACCTCGGTCAAAACAGATGTAGAGGAGCTTCCAGAACTTCCAGGATTTAAACTCACTCTCACCGCCAAGCTCAACGGACAAACCGGCGTGGAGATGGAAGCACTCACCGGTGTAAGCGTAGGCTTGCTTACCATTTACGATATGCTTAAAGCCATCGATAAAAGTATGGTCATCAAAAATGTCCAGCTTGAAAATAAATCTGGTGGGAAGAGCGGCGACTTTCATCGCAACAGTATTTAAAAGGAGTACCCATGATACTTGATGATAAAACACAAGACAAACCCAAAATCGAATACCCGACACAGTGGGGATTTAAACTCATAGGCAGAGACAAAGAAGCCCTTTTACGGTGCATCAAAGAAGCGATGGGAGACAAAGAACACCTATGCTCATTCGGGAATGCTTCCAAAACCGGTAAATTTCACAGCTACAACGCCTCTTGCGTAGTCGAATCACAAGAAGAGAGAGACCGAATTTTCAAATACTGTCAAGAACACAATGACGTAGATATGGTGATCTGATTTAGTTATTTTTTAGAGTAAGAAGCATTTTATCGGCACTGAGGCTTACCAACATGGACACCATCACATATGCCATAAAGAAATAAAGCCCTACTTCTACCTCAGCATGGCTTATCTGCGCTTTATTAGAAGTAAGATAGACTAAAAAAACAGCCACTACAAATACATCAACCATCGACCATTTTCCTATAATCTTAAAAAATCCAATGATATTGTGTGCGAATTTACTTTCCATAAACACAGAAACAAAGAGCAAAGAAAAGACTTTAGCTATAGGCAGAAGAACAGAAAACAGCACCATCACTCCTGCAACAATTACATCACCACCTCTATAAAGTTTAAGAATAGACCCCAAAACGCCTTTAGATTCAAATGAAAGTATGATATCTCCCACATAGGCAAACTCTTTGTGGATAGTTACCATCAAAATAGGAGTAATCAAGCCAAAAAGTAGTGTCATCATGGCTGCCAGAGATCCCAAAAAAGTAAATGCACGCAGAGGAATCCAAAAAAACGAAAACAGTACTACCAGCAACAAACACATAAAATAGAGCGTATACGCTTGAGCATTACGTTGTGCATCCTCCTGTTTACTCTCAAGCCCCGCCCTCTCTTGGCTAAGTGTATCACTGTACCAATCACCCAGCAACTCTTTAGCCATCTTATCAAACTGCAGACTTGCCTGCTGTGCTGAATCATTGTAGCTTACCAGCTCTGCTGTCGTCTCTTCATACACAAGCGCCTGATGATACGCCTGCATCCCCCAGTACCCCATCCACAAAAGTACGGCGACCAAAACACTGTACCACACTGCATTTTTCGTCATCCTTGCTGTCCTTAGTCGCTTATCTCAAAATAGACGAATAGCGTCTGCTGAAAAAAATTGTCATTATCATCACTCACCATGACATATCGATGGTTTGAAACCCTTGTTAGTCCTTCAAAATTATCAATCATCCACCCCTTGTGACTATCCATTTTGAGCAAAACTTCGGTTCTACACATCGACTGCTTTGCAGCGCAGTCATTTAGGTATATTTTCTTTAACGTCACCACCAAAGGCTCAAACAGGGCAGTGAAAGACCGTTCCATCACAAGCAAATTGCCATCATCCATTACTTCTATTGCCACCACAGCACTCTTCGGTTCAGCTTCAGCCTTAAAATGCCACGTTTTTCCCTGTAGCGCATACACTGTCTGCACTTTACTCTCTGTCTGTTTAAGCGGCCATTCTGCTACCGTTAGAAGCCCATATCTGGGATGCCATGCCAGTGCTTCCAAAGATTTATTGCGGCTTCTATAGTTTTGGGGATCTCTTAGCCTTAGAGGTAAAGCATAGGAGTCGATCATTCTGCCATTTTCACCAAAATGACCTATCTTTGCTCTGCCCTCAAACGAGATACAGAGTTCACCCTTTTTATTGAGTGCCAATCCTTCACTGTCGCATTGCCATGGCGCAAAAGCCTTACCATTGCCCTTTGTTAGCCTGACACTGCCCAAAGGCTCGAGTTTGTCTATCTTTTTACCAAATAAGGCATCAAAAACAAATAGCTTCCCCTCGTCCCCTACAAAATAAAGTTTTTTCGATTTTTGTTCATACGCGAGATCTGATATCTCAGAAAATTTGATTCCTGCTATCGCTTTAAAATCCAGTCTCTTCTGATCCAGTATTCTTAGACTTCCAAACTGCTTACTTTCTACAAAAGGTGCAATATCTGTATTGTGAACCTCTGCATTGAGCGCACTCAAAAAAAACAGAAGGAAAAAAATGATTTTCATTGATCGATCGTATCTTTAGGTAACTCTTCTTTGGCAAAATACGCAGCAAGCAGTATCCATACCACCGCCACATCGATGGCGACATCTGCAAAATTAAATACCGCAAAATCAAATCCACAGTGCCATGCCACATAGTCAACGACACCTTCATGCACAAAACGATCATAGACATTGCCCAATGCACCGCCCAAAAGCATGCCCAGAGGAATACTATAGCGATTCAGATACCCCTCTTTTGCGACAAAGATAAAAATTCCAACAACCAAAAGCGCCTGTATCCACTTCAGATAAGGGCCCAAAAATGTAAACATCGAAAATGCCACACCCTTATTGTAGTGCAGTTCAAGATTGATGCACTCTCCCGCACGGTAAAACCCTTCAACAAAAATCGTTTTAATCGCCTGATCGACCAAAAAGGTACTTAATAGAACCAAAAAAAACAGTATTGTTACTCTCATCAGGCTAATGCGGATTTAAAAAAAGTTTTACACTCTTCCATCATCTCTTCCAGTTTTTTTTCATCTTTTCCCTCGAGTAGTAAACGTATTTTATTTTCTGTGCCCGAATATCTGAACAGCTGTCTCATTCCCAAGCTTTCTATCTTCTCTTTTAAGATATCCAGCCCTTCAATCGTATCCAAATCTCTTTTTTCATCCACCAGAAGATTAACCAAAAGCTGCGGATACGAAACATAAGGATCAAAAGCATCACTTGCTTTTTTACCTGTCTCCACCAAATACGCCAAAGCCTGCAATGCACTCGAGATACCGTCTCCTGTCTTCGCATAATCAGAGAAAATCACATGCCCGCTTTGTTCGCCGCCAAAATTCATACCATGTTCCTGCATCATCTCCACCACGTTTTTATCACCCACAGCCGAACGCAACAGGACAAGCCCCTGTGAGGCGAGATACTCATCCAGTCCCTGATTGCTCATCACCGTAGCAACCATTCCTCCGCCCTTTAGCATACCTTGGTTTTTAAGATGCCCCGCGAGTACACCCATCAGCTTGTCACCATCAACCACTTCACCGGTTTCATCAACCATAACCAGCCTATCCGCATCCCCATCCAGTGCAATACCCACATCCGCACGATACTCTATCACCGCTTTTGCCAAATATTCCGGATGCATTGCCCCGCACCCCTCATTGATATTAAAGCCATTAGGCTTATCACCTAGCACGATGACATCCGCACCCAGCTCCTGCAGCACTGTTGGCCCCACGATATACCCCGCACCATTCGCACAATCTATCACCACACGTTTACCCGACAACGTAGCATCTGTAGGAAAGGAATTTTTGATATGCACGATATAACGACCGACCACATCATCGATTCTTTTAGATTTTCCTATCTCTTTCCCCGTCACTTGTGCCGCTTCAATACGTGCATCATCTTCAAAGATTGCTTCTATCTCTTTCTCTTTGTCATGATTAAGCTTATTACCATGCGTATCAAAAAACTTTATTCCATTGTCATAATACGGATTATGGCTCGCCGAAATCATAATCCCTGCATCACAACGCATATTTTCAGTCAAAAATGCGATGGCAGGTGTAGGCATCGGTCCTATCTGAATCACATCAAAACCCACAGCCGTCAGACCAGATACGATGGCATTTTCTATCATGTATCCACTGCGTCTTGTGTCTTTGCCTACTAGTATTTTGTTGGTTTTTGCAAATTGTTTAAAATAAATCCCTGTAGCCATTGCTAAACGCATTGCGCTCGTGGCACTCACTTTTTTACCCGCTTTGCCTCTTACCCCATCTGTTCCAAAAAGTTCCACACCCATTTCCTTATTATTATGAATAGCTATATTTTAACGCACATTTGTTTACAACTTCCCTCCTTAAGACGCACCAATTTAATTTTAAATTAATATTTCTTTAATCTTTTTTTAGCTATCATTCGCACTAATTTTACTCGAAATAGCAAGACTGTATCGAGACTAACCTAAAGGAAACAACTATGGCACACCATAAATCAGCAAAAAAACGTATTTTGCAAACCGCTGTAAGAACTGAAAGAAACAGATACTACAGAACAAGAATCAAAAACATCACAAAAGCAGTTCATGAAGCTGTAACAGCTGCCGATAAAACAGCAGCAACAGCAGCATTTGCTATTGCAAACAAACAAATTCATTCACTTGTGAGCAAAGGTTTCATCAAAAAAACAACTGCTGCAAGAAAAGTAAGCCGTCTTCATAAATTGGTAAACGCTATCGAAGCTGCATAAGCAGTTTCGATACACCTTCCATACCCCACCCTAATATAAAGAACACCCATGTTCAAAGATAAACTACAACCTTTTATTCACAGATACAATGAACTGTCCCAACTTTTAAGTTCCCCTGATATTGCCAGCGATATCAAACGCATGACAGATCTCAGCAAAGAGCAGTCAGACCTAAGTGCTTTGGTAGAAAAGGCGCAACTGTATGTTCAAACCGCTGAGGCCATAGAAGAAAACAAAGAGCTTTTAGGTGACCCGGAACTGGGCGATTTGGCAAAAGAAGAATTGTCAGAACTAGAGCCAATGCTTCCTGCCTTGGAAGAAGAAATCAAGATTCTGATGATTCCGAAAGACAAAAATGACAATAAGAATATTTTTCTTGAGTTACGCGCAGGTGCCGGTGGTGATGAAAGTGCCCTCTTTGTAGCAGATGTATTTAAAATGTATTCGCGCTATGCAGAGCAAATGGGATGGAAGATAGAACTGGTCAGCTCCAATGACGGCACCGCCGGTGGATACAAAGAACTCATTGCTCAGATTAAAGGAGAGGGTGTCTACTCTCAACTGAAATACGAAGCGGGTACGCACCGGGTACAACGTGTTCCTGACACAGAAACACAAGGTAGAGTACACACTTCAGCCATTACGGTTGCCGTGATCCCTGAAGTGGATGATGTAGAAGTAGATATCAAACCCAATGAGATCAAAATGGATGTCTATCGCTCCAGCGGATGCGGAGGGCAGTCAGTCAACACCACTGATTCCGCTGTACGTCTCACCCATATTCCTACCGGTATAGTCGTTGCTATCCAAGATGAAAAGTCTCAGCATAAAAACAGAGACAAAGCGATGAAGGTACTCAAGGCGCGTGTCTATGAAGCTGAGTTGCAAAAGCAGCTTGATGCCACTTCCAGCCAAAGAAAACTACAGGTTGGTTCAGGAGATCGTTCTGAGAAGATTAGAACCTACAACTATCCGCAAAACAGATTAACGGATCATCGTATTGGGCTAACCCTCTATGCACTTGAGGACATAATGAATAATGGCAATTTAAAACTTCTTGTAGATCCTCTCATTGCCCATGCGCAAACAGAAGCGATACAGGAAGCAGGTCTCTAATCATGATAGAGTTCAGACAGATTCAAAATGATGATCCCATTCAAGATATCATCCAATCTGCATTTGATGCCAACCTTGCTGTCTCAGGAGGCTGGGGGTATAGTCAAGAACTTGCAACCGCTATTCTTCATGCCGATGTACCACTTGCCCAATTTGAGCATGTATTGGCTTCAATGCGTGCATACTTGGAAATGAACATGACCCTTCCAAAAGAAGAACGTTATGGCAGTATCAATCTTAATGAAACACATAGGGAACAGACTGTCCAAAATAGTCTAATTTATGATAAAGTCACCTATGAAATCACTGCGTTAAAAGAAGACCTCTATACACAATTTATCAATGACTACAAAGAGGGGTACGGAAAAGAAGAATTTGATATGACTGAACATTTCAATCAAAGAAAAAAAGCTACACTCCATAGAATAGTTGAACACTGGTTCGAAGTAAACCAAATCATTCAACCAAAATCATAAAGTTAAGATTTAAAAACCAATCTATACACTCCAAAAAATACATAGATTGGATTTATGCTATACCTTCGACCAACAAAGGTCGTTATGGTATAGCAGCGTATTATTTAATTTTTTTAGATTCTGTAACAGTTTTTCCACTAAGATCTGTCCAAGTAATTTCAACCTTATCGCCTGCAGCAGCACCTTTAAAGCTAAATTTAAACTGTGGATCTTTTGACCAAAACTGACTTGTTGAAACATCATACACTTCTTTGCCATTTGCTTTTGCAGTAATGTGCGTGATGAAGTTTGCATCTACACCTTTTTTCTTTGCTTGATCATACGTAAGCATATCGTGTTTTGCCATTACTTTAACGTCTACTACATCGCCTTTAAGCTTTGCTTTAATTTTCATATTGCCCATAATATTCCTTTTTCTTTTTTATTTCTTTTTAAACATCATAAAGGTTAAAAAACCTTATCTTTATCCCTAGAAGAGATACTTAACCTTCACATCCACCAAGCGCAACTTCAAGCGATTGTGAACCAGAATAGAATTTACCATCCGTACCTTCTACGATTACCGTAATCTTTCCAGATGCTTTCATTTTGATTTTCATCATATAATCAACAATTCCGCCTTCAGCTACAGAAAATACTGCTACCGCTGATTCTGGGTTTGCATCTTGAAACAAAGCGACTGTTTTAGCTGAAATATCAGAAGTAATCGTTACAGGGATTGCTCCACCATTACTTGCTACTTTTGGTGCTTTAACGGTTACACCTTTTTCTTCTGGTTTGATATCACCATACAATGCCTTAATTCCATCTGCAACAGTATGTGCTGTCCATGTATCTGGCTTTGTTGCTCTGAAATCAATTGCAGACAAACTTGCTGGCAATACCGCAACTGCAACAGCACTTAAACTTAAAAATTTTCTTCTATCCATTTTATTTCCTTTTGTATATAGTGAACAAGGCTGGTTTCCCAGCCCAACTTTTTATAGTACTACCCTATCGTGTAATAATCGTGATGTTTACGCTTATTTACTAGAGTTGACCATATAATCAACCACTTCTTTCATTTGCGCATCTGTTAAATCCATAGCACCACCTTTTGGAGGCATTCCGTTGATTCCATTAGTTGCATTGTGGTAAACCTTGTCGATACCTTTTTCAAGTACTGCTGCCCAAGCTGCTTTGTCGCCTACTGCCGGCGCACCCATAGAGTCCGTAGCATGACACACAGCACAACTTGCCTCATAAGTAGCCTGTCCTGGTACTGCTGCTGCAGTTGCTGCTGGCATTGTCTTTTCTGCAGTAAGTGCTGGCGTAAAGTCAGCAATTGGTCTTATAATTCTAGATACCTCAGGCTCACCTTCGAAACAATCCTTCATACATCTTACACCGTTGCCATAGTTCAATGGATTATTGTAATACTCGCGCGCATTATCTGCACCTTTTGGTCCATTAATTTTAGGCTCAAAACCATCAACGTTTGGCATAACAATCTTTAAGAATTTTGCTCTATCAAGAACATACTCATCATCAACCAATACGCCATCAATTTTAATTTCATTGATATACAAAATATAAGCAGTCAAAGCATATACTTCATCATTTGTCAATGACATTGGTGCTTGGTGAGGCATACCTGTTTTAATATACCACCATAAGGTACTCGCATATGGCCAGTTTGAACCAAATACACGTTGTGGTCCATCATCGTCCGGATTAACACGCTGGTGCATCAATGTTTTTTGTGCCTCATACGCATTACCCGCTGTTAATTTTGGATAAAGTCCTGAACCTGCACCAAAGTCACCATGACATGAAGCACATTTTTCCTCATAAACTTCATCACCGTCTTCAACCGATCCTGAACCCTCCGGAAGACCGGTACCGTCTGGCAT
>JAABRH010000028.1 GCA_011391015.1 Sulfurovum sp. | reverse complement strand
ATACTTCTCAAAAACAAAAACTCTTACAGCATTTCGGCTCTGCAAGATTTGCCTACAACTTCATGCTTCACAAGAAAAAAGAAGCCTACAGAACAGATATGACTTCTATCTCAGCATACGAACTTAAAAAGCTTTTACCTCAAATGAAAAAGAGTGAAGAGTTTGAATGGCTCAAAGAAATTGACTCCATGGCTTTGCAAAATGCTGTGCTCAACATGGATAAAGCGTATCAAAACTTTTTCAGGAACATTAAAAACGGTGCAAAAGCAGGATTCCCTCAATTTAAAAGCAGACACTCCTCTCACCAAAGCTACCAAACCCAAAATGCCATCAAAAAAGAGAATACACTCTATCTTCCAAAAATAGGACCCGTCAAGGCAAAGTTTCATAGAGATATTACAGGGGAAATAAAAACCGCTACTGTTTCAATGG
This sequence comes from Sulfurovum sp., assembly GCA_011391015.1. GTDB lineage: Bacteria > Campylobacterota > Campylobacteria > Campylobacterales > Sulfurovaceae > Sulfurovum. The sequence goes on along the minus strand of JAABRH010000028.1, from coordinate 19,316 downwards.
AAGCAGAACAGTTCTTTGTGTCGATGAATATCGAGGATGGTTCAGAACAGATCTATGGCACAAACAACGGTAAGTCCATAGGTATTGATGTGGGTATAAAAGTGTTTGCTTACACAAGCGAAAACCAGGCAATTAAACATATTGATACAAGAAAAGAAATCGCGAATGTGATTAAAGCACAAAAGGTACTTTCAAGACGAAAAATAGGAAGCCAAAACAGACAAAAAGCAAAGAACACACTTGCAAAAAAACACTTAAAACTCAAAAACAAAAGAAATGATTTTCTACATAAAGTAACCAAAAAGCTAAGTGAAAACCAAACCATAGCCGTAGAAGATCTTAAAATCAAAAATATGTCAAAACAGGCAAAAGGTTCAATAGAAAGTCCCAATATGAGGTCTTCTGCAAAAAGAGGACTAAACCGTTCTATTCTGCAACAATCCTGGGGAAAATTCTTTGAACTTCTTGAATACAAACTAAAGAGAAATGGGGGACAACTCATCAAGGTTGATCCAAAGTTCACTTCTCAAAAATGTTCTTCTTGTGGACATATCGAAAAAGAGAATAGAGAGAGACAGGAACTATTTTCCTGTTTGAAGTGTAAGCACACTTCAAACGCTGACTACAATGCCTCGATTAATATACTCAATGCGGTAGGGACTATCGCCAAAGCCTCTTAATATCCGAACATTAGTTTGGAGTTTCTAGGAAGCTCCGTCATTTATGGCGGGGTGGTTCACATGCTTGAGCAATCTTTAACCATCACTGCTTTTTAGCAATATGGTAAAGCGTAACTTCTTCTAAAACAACGATCCACTGTCTTCTGATGCAGGCTCTAAGGGTGTTTTTTGATTGGGATGCAATGGATCACCTTCATCTTCTGTTTCTTCATCATCCATATCGATGCTGACTGTTTCGTCCTCATAGCTTGGATCTTCATCGATGTTAAGTGTAGGTGCCATCTGTATCTCTGACTCATCAGGGTCTACATCTTCGGTGATTTCAGCACCTTCTCCAAGCATTTCACGATATGTCCGTTCTTCTGCCGTCTCTTGGGAAGGCATCTGCTCTGCATAACTTTCATCACTGAGATTTTCATCTTCAATGGCAGGTGGTTTTGGCACTCTTGGCAGAGGAGACTGCTCAGTATAAAGTTCCATTTTTCCGTCATAATCCCCCCTAAATACCCCAGGCGGGATGTCAAACGTTCGTTTGGTATCAGGATAGAGTTTCAACAGTTTTTTAAAATAATAGGCAAAGGCAGGTGCAGCCAACGCACCGCCCGTTGCCCCTGCTCCGATGCGTTTATTGTCATCTCTTCCCATCCATACGATGGCTTCGATGGTGGGAGAATAGCCGCAGAACCACGCATCAATGTTATTATTGGTTGTGCCTGTTTTACCCGCAAGTTCGATACCCTCTACACGTGCTTTTGTACCCGTCCCTCTTTTGATGACATCCATCAGCACATCGGTCATCAAGTAGGCTTGTTCGGGTGTGGTAAACCCTTCTATCTCTTTGGGGCGTGTCTCGTAGATCACAGCACCCTCTTTGGAGACTATTTTACTCACGAGTCTTGGCTCTACCATGTGCCCTTTATTTGCAAATACTGAGAATATCTGTGCCATCTTCAGCGGACTCAAACCCAGATTGCCAAGAGCAATGGACATATCTCTAGGGATGTGTGGTACATCCAAAAATGCCAATCGTTTGCGAATCGTACTCACGCCCAAATCTGATACAAGGTTTATAGTTGCAAGGTTGCGCGAATGCACTAAAGCCTCTCTAAATGGAACAAAACCTTTAAAATCACCTTCATAGTTTTTGGGTGACCATACTTTGGGTTTACCATTTTCATAATACTGAAAGGTTCTTGCCAAGTCGGTCAAAGGCGTTGCAGGATTATACCCCATGTCTAAAGCGGTTTGATAGATAAAAGGTTTAAAAGCTGAACCTGGCTGACGTTTGGATTGGGTCACACGGTTAAAGGCTGATTTTTCATAGTCTGTACCGCCCACCATGGCTAAAATATCGCCCGTACTGCTCTCAACAGCTACAAATCCTGCACTCAATGTTGACGTTTTGGCATTCTCTCTGTATTTTTTAAGTGCTTTACGATACACCAAGTCAATGGCTTCATCGGCTATAGCTTGTTGTTTCATATCGATAGTGGTATATATGGCATAGCCGCCTGTACGAATATCACCCAGTTTCCCCTTAAATTGTCTCAGTACCTCATCGACAATACCCGGTGCGATATTTTGTGTTAAAGAGGTTTTATAAATCTCAGGGGACTCTTTGACCGCTTTAAGATAATCGCTCTGTGTAACCCATCCGATGCTTTTCATACGGTAGAGTACATTATTGGCGCGATCTAACGCCCGTTTGTAGTGTTTCAGAGGATTATAATAACTCGGCGCATTGGGCAAACCCACCAAAATAGCACACTCTTTGAGTGTCAGTTCGTGCAATTCTTTATGAAAATACCCGTTAGCTGCGGTTTTAACCCCAAAGTAGTTATTGCCATAAGAGATTTCGTTAAGGTAACGCTCGATAATATCTTCTTTGCTGAGTTCATGCTCTATCTTGAGTGCCAAGATGGCTTCTTTGAGTTTTCTGGCGAGTTTTTTTTCATTGCTAAGCAGTTTATTTTTTATGAGTTGTTGCGTAAGGGTACTTCCGCCTTCGACAAATTTTCCTGCTTGGATGTCTTTGACGATGGCTCTGAGTATCGCATCGGGATTGACACCATTGTGTTCAAAAAACCGCGTGTCCTCCATCGCAACAAGACCTTCGACAAGATGCCCCGGTATCTCGTCATAGCGCGCATACAGACGATGCTGTCCCTTAAAGACATACGCCAATTTCTGACCGTTTCTGTCATAAATCACAGACGAGGTTTCAGGTTTATAGTTGATGAGTTTATCCGCATCCAAAGAGACCTCTTCATAAGCATAGATAAATGCGGCAGTGAGTGCCACAGCAAACATCAGTGCCAGTATGATGGAACCTTTGATCACACTATTAAACACAGCAAAACCCTTTATATTTTGACATTATTGTACCGCGTTGTGTTTAATGAGTGCCAAAGCATGGCGAATTTTCTGTGTGGGTACACGGGTATTGAGTATGACACGGATGATCGGGGTTTTAACTGTAGGCTGACGTATGGCACCGACTAGATACCCTTGTGCCATCAGCCCTTTTTGGACAAACAAAGCATGTTCATTGCTTGGCATCTCAATGGGCACGATAAGACTGTTACACACCACACCCAAATCATTTCTCACCGCCATCTGCCGCTCTAAAATCTTTTTCGTATAGGTCGCTGCTTTTTTACGAATATGTTCAATATTTACCAGTGCCAACGCCGTATCAAACACCGAAGGTGCGGTAGAGTAGATGATGGGTTTTGCTCTATTGACCAAAAAGTGTATGACCTCTTGAGAGGCCAAGATATACGCCCCATACGAGCCATACGCCTTACCCAGTGTCCCCATTTTGATGTGCCTTCGGGTTATCTTGATGCCGTAATATTCAAAGATACCCATGAGCTTCAGCCCCAATACACCTGCACTGTGCGCTTCATCGACGATGAGCAGGGCTTTGGCTTGCTCAGCAAGCTCAAAGATCTCTTTTTTGCACAAATCACCACCCATAGAGTAGACACCCTCTACTGCGATAATCTGTCTAGCAGCAGGGTAAGCAGCCAGTTTTGCTTTCAGATCTTCTACATCATTATGTGCAAACGTCACCACCCGCTCACCCAAAAGCTGTGCCGCCATCACTCCAGAGGCATGATACTCTTCATCCATAAAAAGCATATCGCCTTTTCGCACCAATGCTTCGATGAGCGCCATATTGGCAAGAAACCCGGAGCCTACCACCAGCCCTTCTTCAAACCCGTTATACTCAGCCATAGTGAGTTCAAATATGCGGTGAATCGGATGATACCCATTGACCAGCATACTCGCTTTGGAAGTAAGTGTCTCGTACTCATTCACAAGCTTCACGGCTTTCTTGAACTGTTTTCTATTGCTTGAGAGACCCAAATAATCATTACTCGCCAAATCTTCCAGGGTATCATCAAAAAGCTTACGCTCTCTGTATCGTCCTGCCTTTTTAAGGGCTTTTAATTCATTTTCGTACATCATCTGCTCCAAACGCTATCCATGGCAACAACACTTCCACCTGCAGACCCATCGCCGTACTCTCAAAACCATCCACCGATTGGATATAAGGTTTACAAAATCCTTCGACCATACATGCACCCGCTTTACCCTGCCACAAACCGCTTTGAAGATAGGCTTCCATGTCCTCTTTTCCAAACTCGAAAAATCGGTAATGTGTGGCTGAAATATCTGTAAAAAGAAAAGCTTTGGATCTGTAGTGCACTGAAGAGATGATGGAAATAGTTGAGCCGCTTTGAAGAGTCAAAATGCGTCTTGCATCCTCTAAATCTTTTGCTTTTCGCAAGATGCTGCCATCAGATGCGGCAATAACCGTATCAGCACAAAGCAGCGGTGTATCAAGCCCAAACTGACGTACAGCAGCATCCAGTTTACCCTTGCTTGCAGTATAGACAAAGTCTTTGGCATCCAAGGTTTTAATCTGTTCTTCATCAAAGTCGACTGATTTTTGAGTAAAGGAAACCCCAAACTTCTCCAATAGCAATGCTCTGCTTGGGGAAGAGGAACAAAGATAAACCATTACAGCCCTCTTAGGCTCACACCCAGCCATAACGCAATGACACCCAAGACAATATTTAGCGGTAAAAGCAGGTTGGGGATAAACTTCAGTTGTGCTTTAGCCTCCATCACATTCCCTTTAAAAAACAATTTCCATGCTTTTGCCCGCTTGATGTACATATAGGTATAGTTGACAGCCATAATCGTCCAGATGATCTCTTTAGAAAGAAAAAGTGATTTGAGCGCACCATGATGTCCACCTGTGGCTATCGCCATTACAAGACCAGTCACAAACAAAAGGATGATAAAAAGCATTACAAGATTAAAAAGTTTACCCATAATCTGCAAGGTAATTCCCAGCCGTTGTTTGGGTTGCAGCATCAACTCCATCACATCGCTTTGGAGCTTCTGCGCTGCGCTTACACCCCCACCACTGATGACCGGATGCACTGCGAAACGAATCGCTATCATCCCACCTACCCATACAAAAGCAGAAAGTACATGTAAAAAAACGATTAACTGTCCATAATTACCAAATAATTCACTCATGTTAGTTCCCTCCTTCAAGAATTGCACTAAGGTACACTTTTGACTCTTCAATCGCAGTTGCTATCTTGCTTGCATCTTTTCCGCCAGCCTGCGCAAAATCAGGACGCCCGCCACCGCCACCGCCGACAATCGGCGCGATGGATTTTATCCAGTCTCCTGCTTTGATAGGGGTATTTTTAGAGCCTGCAGCCAACATAACCTTGTCGTCTTTCTTCATAAATAGCATCACGGCGATAGCCTCATATTTGTTTTTCAGTTCATCGATCATCGCTTTGATGTCTCCATTATCGACTTCTTCTACCACCACATTCACACCATTAACGTCAAATACACTTAACTCTTTTTGTCCTGAACTCATCGCGACACTTAACTCAGCTTTGAGTGTTTTAACCTGTTCTTTGAGTTTGGCTATACCTGAGAGCGGATTGACATTTTTAAGCTCTGCTTTGATCTCGGCAAGCTCATCCCTTAAAACTTTGACTGCTTCAACCGCTGCATTACCGCAAATCGCTTCAATACGTCTCACCCCTGCACTCACACCCGACTCTTTAGTAATCATAAACAATCCGATTTGCGCCACATTAGAGACATGCGTTCCCCCGCAAAGTTCTGTAGAAGCATCACCCATGCTGACCACGCGCACTTCATCCCCGTACTTCTCACCAAAGAGAGCCATTGCGCCTGTATTTTTTGCCTGTTCTATACTCATGATTTGTGTTTTTGCAGGTAAGGCTCTGCTAATTTTGTCATTGACCCATGCTTCTACTTGTGCCAACTCTTCAACACTCAAAGCTTTAGGATGCGAAAAGTCAAAACGCAATCTCTTGTCATCGTTAAGGGAGCCTGCCTGCGCGATGTGCTCTCCCAAAATATCTCTGAGTGCCGCATGAAGCAAATGCGTAGCAGAGTGGTGTTTTTCTACCTCCGCGCGGCTGTTGTCCACTTCTGCAGTCACTACATCACCTACACGGAGTTTGCCCTTCACTTCTGAGAGGTTCATCTCTAAGAATTTTCGGGTATCAAGCACTTTAACCGTACCGTTTAACGACCCTTTATCTCCCGTCTGCCCACCTGACTCAGCATAAAACGGTGTTTTGTCCAACAGTACCCAGCCTTTTGTCTCGATCGCTGTTACCTCAGCAAAATTCTCATCCAGCAATGCCAGTACTTTTGCTTGGGCTGTTGTGCTTTCGTATCCAACAAATTCATTGGCATTGAAACGCTCTTTAAGTGCTTTAAAATCACCTGTCTCTGCTGCGTCACCCGTACCTTTCCAGTTGGCTTTGGATTGTGCTTTTTGCGCTTGCATTTTGGCTTCAAAGGCAGCACTGTCGAGTCTGATGTTTTTCTCACGGAGCATATCTTCAGTCAAATCAAGCGGGAAACCATAGGTATCATAGAGCTTAAATGCCACTTCACCATTAAACACCTCAGCAGTGTTTTCCAACTCTTCATTAAACAGTTTGATACCTGCTTCGATTGTGTCAAAAAAGCGCTCCTCCTCCATCTTCATGGAGAGTTTGATCGACTCAGCCCTGCTTGGCAGATAATCATACTGCTCACCCATAAGTGCCACTAAGGTATCGACCAGTTGATACATAAAAGGCTCTCGCAGTCCCAGCAAATACCCATGACGGATCGCACGGCGCATGATGCGTCTTAACACATACCCACGCCCCTCTTTGTCAAAATTGACTCCTTGAGCCAACAAAAAAGAACAGGAACGTAAGTGATCGGCAATGACGCGATAAGAGGCAGAGTTTGGTGCATCATAGTCGTACGGTGTACCTACAAGCTCGCCAATTTTGTCCAAAAATGGCATAAAAAGCGAAGAGTGGTAGTTGTTGAGTTTGCCTTCTTTGATGGCAACCACACGCTCAAGACCCATCCCTGTATCAATGCTTGGTTTTGGAAGCGGGGTGAGTGTGCCTGTCTCATCGCGGTAATACTGCATAAATACCAAGTTCCAAATCTCCAAAAATCTGTCACCGTCTCCACCCATCTTGTCTTCAGGTGAGTTAAAATGCTCTTCACCTTGGTCATAAAAAATCTCAGAACAAGGCCCGCATGGTCCTGTGTCTCCCATCTGCCAGAAATTATCACTGTCCCCAAAACGGATGATGCGATCCGCTGCGATATGCTCTTTCCAAAGCTCCTCTGCTTCATCATCCGTGTCATGTACGGTGACCCATATTTTTTCTATAGGTAAACCAAGGTATTTTTCACTCGTGACAAACTCCCACGCATACGCGATGGCTTCTTTCTTAAAGTAGTCTGCAAAAGAGAAGTTACCCAGCATCTCAAAGAGTGTGTGGTGGCGTGCTGTGTAGCCGACATTGTCAAGGTCGTTGTGTTTTCCTCCTGCTCTGAGACAGGTTTGTGAAGAAGTGGCGCGTGGGGTTAAGGGGATAGGTGCTTCACCAGTAAAAATGTTTTTAAACTGTACCATGCCTGCATTGGTAAACATAAGCGTTGCATCTTCAGGCACAAGCGCTGAACTGGGTATGAGCTCATGTCCTTTGCTTTGAAAAAAGTCTAGAAATTCTTTTCTGATATCCATAATAAAACTATCCTAAGGTGATGGTGTATAAAGTGAAGATATTTTAGCTAAATTGTGATTATTGGGAGGTAAAGTACGCAGTTTGGCACATTCATTCTGCGTATGTTGCAGAATGAATGTGCCTAAATATTAAGATTAAAGATAAAATACACAGGCATCATTTGCATCATAATCAAACGCACCATCCCATATTCCATCATTATAGGTAGTGCCCACACCAAAATATTCACAACTGTAATCAATGCCATTTTTACCGTTATCCAAATCATCTACGATATAAATGTATTCATTATAGGGTACTGTAGGGTCTAAAGGATCAGTCCCATAAAGTCCCGTAAAATCAAAAGTGCAATTCTCGCCAGGATAAAAGCTAAACTCTCCATTAGCTGGCGTGGCACTCCATACTGCCATCGAATCACATTTGTACGGAATATCGCCATATGAATTTCCAAGATCATCGACTAAAAATAGAGTGGTCAAATCAGTAGGAGGAACATAGCCCCCCGAATCCCCGCCGCCACAGCCATTAAGACCTACCATAACACCCAGTGATGCCAAAAACATCATAACTTTTTTCATTTCTCTCTCCATTATTGAATTTGCGACATCCTAATGCAAAATTGTGTCACATTTGTGTCAGCAACGTTGCTATCTTCACACTGCCGTTTTTTTCGACGATCTGCATCAGACCTTTGCTTTTTTCTTCCATGTTTACCTCTAGAAGTGGCAGAACTTTTTGCACCACTATCTCATTTTCCCTCATCATCCATGCCAGCTCTTTTTCTACTAAAAACTGTGCGTTGTAAAACTGATGGTCACTCGCTGCGTGAGGATAAGGGATAAAAAGCGTAGGCAAAGCTGTCGCACTAAGTTCCCAAAGTGTAGAAGCACCTGAACGCGCAATGGCAAAATCTGCCTCATCCATCAAGTCTGCCAGCCTATCTGTAAACCCAAAGACCTCTGCTTCTATGCCCAAATCATCATAAGCTTTTTTGACTGCTTCGATGTTGTTTTGACCCGCTTGATGGATAATTTTAATCCCTCGTTCTTTAAGCTGTGCTGCCATCTGCAACGCTAGAGCATTGATGGCTTTTGCACCTTGGGAACCCCCTAGGAAAATGATGGTTTTCACATTTTGGCGCACTCGGGCATTGTCAAAAAATATCTGTTTAATCGGATACGCTTTAATGGGACTCTCATCCAGATAAGAAGAGATAAACGCAGTTGCAAAAGGCTTAAGCACTTTATTGAGTGAACCAAGCGCTGCATTTTGCTCATGTATCACCAAAGGGATACGCAAGATTTTAGCCGCAAACGCAGTAGGAGCGGCGGAGAAACCCCCAACTGAAAAAACCACTTTTGCTTGATGCTTTCGTAACAGTTTGAGTGCTTGCAGGGTTGCTTTGGCTGTCATCCATAAAGAGACACCTTTACCTAAGATGCCTTGATTGACCACCCCACGCGTTTCAAAAAAATAGTGTGCTTTAAAGTCGGTATCGTGTTCAAACCATTGCTTGTCTTGCCCTTTGGTTGAGCCGATATACACAAGCTCTTGCAAAGCAAGATGCTCTTTGACCGCCTTGATGATAGCCAGATGCCCCCCAGTGCCCCCACCCGTCATCACGATACTCATAAGATACGTCCCTCGCTGTCTCTTGGTACTTTTTTGGACACCATCAGCACCATACCTACTGCCACACACGCTGCCCAGATGTGCGAACCCCCGTAACTCAAAAATGGCACAGCGATCCCTTTAATGGGAGTAATGCCTGAAACCCCGTACGAGTTGAGCACAAATGCTAAAGCAATAAGCAACCCTACCCCAACAGAAAAAAGATAATACATAGGGTTTTTCACTTTAGCCGCTATCTTAAAAATACGAAATACAATAAACAAGATGGTGAGCGTCACAAGCGTAAGACCTATAAACCCGAGCTCTTCGGTGATGCCTGCAAGGATAAAGTCTGTATGCACTTCACTCAAATAACCCAGTTTAAACTGACCATTTCCCAGTCCCTCACCCCAGATACCTCCGTTGTGAATGGCATTGAGCGAATTTGAAATCTGATAAGGCTCTTTGTTGCCTGCTACTTCAATACGCAGTGCTTGGACAGACTCAAAAGGAAACAGGGACAAAATATTGTCCTGCACTGTACCCCACCAGCTTTTGATACGCGCCATACGGTGCGGAGCAAAAAAGATAAGCCCCACAAATGCAGAAAATACACCTGAGAGCAGCATAAAAAAGAACTTCAACGAACTGCCGATGAACAAAAACATCACCATCAGCGTCCCGCCCAGAACCACCACCTGACCCAAATCTTTTTGAAACACCGCGATGATGAGTACTGCAATAAGAAACACAAAGAGATAGGGCGTAAAAGTCTGTATCTCTTCCCAAAATCCCATTTTGCTTTTATTGAGCAGTTTGCGTGAAAAACTCCACGCTAAAAAAAAGACAAAACCGACTTTAAAAAACTCAACCGGTGCCAAAGACATGGGTCCCAGATGGATCCATCTTTTGGCGCCGCCTACAGCATTGACCAACGAAGAAGGCAAAAACTGCATCACGACCATCAGTGTAAAAAAGAGTATGAACAAAGCCATGCCGATGCGTGAAAACCAAACATCGGGTTCAAGTTTACTTAAAATCACCATCGACATAAAACCGATAAAAATCGCCATACTTTGACGGAGAAAAAAATGAAAATCTGCATAGTTAAAATGTAAAACCGTATAGACCGAGAGAGAATAGCTCATCACCAGTGACAATGTCAAAAGTACCATGACACCTGCGAAAAGGGGTTTATCTATCATTCTCTATCTCTTTTAGGCTTATATTATTTAGTATTTTATCAGATTTAACAGATAACTTTGATAAAATGACACGCTATCAAGAGGGAAATATGGACAAAGAAATACAAAATAAAGCATTACTCCAGAGAAAAAACAAAGTTGGTTTTCTTTTTTTGCTCTTGGCAACCGTGATGCTCTTTTTTTTGTTTTCCGTACTTAAAACCATCTCTTCAGACCGTCGCATACCCAGCCACCACAATACCATTTATGACCGCTCATTCAGAGGTTCTATTATCTCAGCCGATGATTACACCTTGAGCAGTTCAGACAAAACCTATCAGGCCGTTATACGCGGTGATAGTATAGAGCCTGACAAAAAACCTCTTTTTGTCAAACTTTTCAGTATCTACGGCGGCATACCTGAAAAAGAAATCCTTGCAAAATTTAAAGACCGCAAAGGAAGGCCCATCAAAGGCAACATTGTTCTGTCTAGAACCATCAATGCGCGTTTTGCCATGCAGCTCAAAGCACTCTCCTATAAACTCAGGAAAATGGATGTTTTTCGTTCCATCAAAACCAAGAACGGCGTACAGGTTGTTTTTGGATTGGACATCATCGAAAACGGTGAGAGCAGACGCTTCCCGCTTGCAGATGTACTCAGCCCCATCTTAGGGTATGTCGGCGACAGCAGTGATGGCAAATACACACGCCCTAGCGGAAGAAAAGGTCTGGAAAGTGCATACGAAAAACATATCACTTCCAAAAAGAACGGTTATTTCCAAGGCAAACGCGATGTCATCGGCACAGTCATTCATGACAAAAACAGCATCAAAACACAACGCGTGGATGGACTGGATCTGCATCTAAACATCCCTCTTGCCCTACAAAGACGCGTAGAACTCATGGCTGACAAGATGAAAGAAAGCATCAATGCTGACGAGGTCATCGTGGGTGTAATGGAGTCTCAAACAGGCAAGCTATTGAGTTTGGCGACATCAAACCGCTATAATCCTTCATATATCAGAAAAGAAGATATCGCTGCTTTGGTACCCAAATTTACCGAATATCCCTATGAAGCAGGCTCAGTTCTCAAACCGCTTACCATCGGTATCGCACTAGATAAAAACAAAATCACCCCAGATACGGTATTTAAAACAGGGTATAAAAAATTTGATATCGGCAGTGGGCAAAGTGTCAGTGATGATGACTATTTTGATGCGCTTCCTGTGACAGATATTGTTGTGCACTCATCCAACATCGGTACCTCTCAGATTTCGTGGAGGCTCACAGGGCAGGAGTTTAGAGAGGGACTGCTGAAGTTCGGGATAGCCAAAAAAACAGGCGTAGACCTTTCACGTGACTTACCCGGAGCACTCAAACCGCTTAGCGTACTCAACCACCCCATGCACAGAGCAAACTCTTCTTTTGGATACGGTATGATGGTCACCTTTATGCAGTTGCTCAAAGCCTACTCTGCATTCAACAACGATGGTATTACGGTTACTCCAAGGATTGTAGATTATCTTCAAGATGCCAAAGGAAATCGCTACAAACTCGAACCGACTATAGGCAACTCACAAGCCATCAGCAAAAAAGCTGCTAATCAAGTGCACGACATCCTGCTTGAAGTCATCAAACGAGGAACAGGGGTCAAAGCTCAATACCCAGGACTCGAAGTTGGCGGAAAAACAGGAACCGCACACATCGTCAAAAACGGTCGCTACGTCAATGAGTACCATAGCAGTTTTTACGGTTTTGTCAACGACGAAGAAGGACACAAATACACCATAGGCACATTGGTCATCCGTGCCAAAAAATACCGTCATTATTTTGCTTCTCTCTCAGCGGTACCTACTTTTAGAAATACTGTGGATATCTTAGTCGAACTTGATTACCTCAAACCAAAAGACGGCATTGAGGTCATGGCACCTGAAATCAAAATAGACAAACCAAAAGAAGAGACAGTTGCGCCACCAACACAAGACGAGGCAGAAGAAGAGAACAATACAGAAAAAAACACACCAAAAAAGAACATTCCAAAAGCAGAAATGCCGAAAAAAGAAGAGCCCAAAAACCAACAGCCTATAGAGCCTGTAAAAAAACCGACTCCCTCAGTCAAAGAGTTGTTTAACATCAAAGCTACACCTCCCGCAAAACCCGTTCAGCCTGTAGTATCAAAACCAAAACCTGCACCTAGACCTGTCGAGTACTCTGAGCCACAGTTACAACGAGCACAACCTGTACAGGAAACCTACACCAGACCAACGCCCATACCACCTAAACCCGTACAAAAAAAACCTGAACCAGTACGCTATGATGAGATGTTTTAGATCCAAAGATTGTCTATGAGTCGCGGTTTGCCCACCCATGCGGCCACCAAGATAATCGTATTACCTATCTCCACTGAATTTAGAGGCTTAAATGCCCTGTCCACGATGGCTACATACTCTACGCTGTCGGCATCCTCAAGCACTTTTAACATCTCTTTTTGGATCACTTCAACACGGAGCTCACCCACCATCGCCAGTTTGGTAGCCCGTTTTAGTGAACGAGAAAGGCACAAAGCGCGCTTTTTCTCCTCTGCGTTCAAATACACATTGCGGCTACTGAGTGCCAAACCATTTTCATCTCGAACGATATCACAGGCAATGATCTTTACATCCATAAAATAGTTCTTCACCATTTGGCTTATCAGCGCCAACTGCTGGGCATCTTTTTTACCAAAATAAGCATGGGTTGCCCCACTGAGATTGAGCAGTTTCATCACTACCTGCAGCATACCGTCAAAATGCCCCGGACGCTTCTGTCCTTCCAAGATGTAGCCTCGTGTTGCGGGTGCACCGATGCTCAGCTCATCTGATTCATACATTGCTTCAATCGTCGGCATAAACAAGATATCTACTTTTGCCAACTCACAGATTTTGATATCAGCTTCCTCTTTACGCGGATACGCATCCAAATCTTCGCCTTCTAAAAACTGTGTCGGGTTCACAAAAATAGAGACGATAAGATAGTCATTTTCCTGTCGCGCCTGCTGTATCAATGAGAGATGCCCTTTGTGTAATGCACCCATCGTTGGTACAAAACCTATCGTGCCACAGCATTCTTTTTTGGCTTCCTGTAATGCCGCTATTGTCCGAACGATAACCATCTCTAACCTCATATTTCGCTATATTTTGCTAAAATCATATCTAATTATTTGTAATGACAAAGGAACAATTTTATATGGATGCATACGAATACGGCGAACTGCTCAAGACACTCTCTTTAAAGATGGGCAATATCAAAAATATCATGAAACCAGATAGCCTAAAGACAAGACTTGAAGAGATAGAGCAAATGCAGCAAGACCCCGCATTTTGGAATGACGTTGCCAATGCAGGGCTTATCTCCCAAGAAAAAACCAAAGCAGAGAGGATTCTCGCCACTTACAGCAAAGCCCATGACGCCGTACAAGATGCGCAAGAGTATTTTGAGCTTTCCAAATCTGAAAATGACGAAGAGACCCTTGAATTGCTCTATGAGGATGCAGAAACCTTACAGGCAAACACCAATGCGCTAGAGATACAAATGATGCTCAGTGGCGAACATGACGGTGCAAACGCCATTGTCTCCATACACCCTGGTGCCGGCGGTACTGAGTCCCAAGACTGGGCAAGTATGCTCTACCGTATGTATCTGCGCTGGGCAGAACGGCATGGCTTTAAAGTTGAAGTACTTGACTATCAGGCAGGGGATGAAGCAGGCATCAAAGATGCGTCGTTCATCATCAAAGGTGAAAATGCCTACGGCTATCTTAAAGTTGAAAACGGCATTCACAGACTGGTACGCATCAGTCCCTTTGACTCCAATGCCAAGCGCCACACTTCTTTCTCTTCTGTAATGGTATCCCCTGAGATTGATGATGATATCGACATTGTCATCGAAGACAAAGACTTGCGCGTGGATACCTACCGCTCTTCGGGTGCGGGGGGACAACACGTCAACAAAACAGAGTCCGCCATACGCCTCACCCACATCCCCACCAATATCGTCGTGCAATGTCAAAACGATAGGTCTCAACACAAAAACAAAGCCGCTGCTATGAAGATGCTCAAATCTCGTCTTTATGAGTATGAGATGGCAAAAAAACAAGCTGTGCTGGATGGTGTAGAAAAATCAGAGATAGGCTGGGGGCATCAGATACGCTCATATGTCATGCAGCCCTATCAGCAAATCAAAGACACCCGAAGCAACCAAGCTTTCAGCAATGTCGAAGCCATCCTCGACGGAGACATAGACAAAATGCTCGAAGGCGTACTCATCATGCAAGCAAAATAAATCATTTACGTTTTACTTTGCCATCTTCTGCGCCAGATACCTTGCAGTCGGTGCATCCACACCATTGACATGCATCACGATCCACTCAGGTGTTTTGTAGACAAAATTGATGATTTTACTGATATCGCCAAACTCTTTCCATTGTCTTGTGGCATAGGCAAGGTCTATCAAAAACATATCGTGTGCCAGTTTATGCATCTCATAAGAGGGGAAATCATACTGCTGCATCAACTTTTCTTCAGAGGCAAAATGCGCTTTAACGTGAGCGATGTATTCATCTAGTCTATTTTCTAACTCTTGTTTTTGTTCTTCATTTTTCTCATACCCAAATGCCAATTTTTCAATACTATTGAGAAGTTTAATCTCATTCTCATGCGTCTGTTGCATCTGCTCCACATCCATCTCTTCGACCTGTTCAATGTATATCAATGCCATACGAACTCCTTCTATTTTTTAACAGAGTATAGTGGATTATCAGTTTGAAATGATTGATATAAGTCAAGTGAGAAAAGGCGTGTGAATCACTCTTGCTGATCTTCCTCTTTTTTAACATATTTGGAAATCGTTTTGGTCACCACGATCGCTGCAACAAAAGCCAGCAGTATCATGGAAGTGGTATAAAGGGTGTTCATCAGATCTATTTTCATGTTTTGCCCTATGCTTCCACTTTCAGCATCTTCTCTTCAAGTCTAAATACACTGTCACACCGTGCTGCCATCGTGTTATCATGGGTCACAAGAAGAAGTCCCGCCTCACTCTCTTTCACATAGTCCAAGAGTACATCCATCACCAAATCAGCAGTTTCTGCATCCAGATTGCCCGTAGGCTCATCGGCAAAGATGATGCGCGGTTTTTTACTCAGTACTCTGGCGATAGAAACACGCTGCTGCTGTCCACCTGAGAGTTCACCTATTTTTTGTTTCATCAACTCCTTGATTTCGAGTTTTTCAAGCAAGACTTCATCAATGGCTTCACCGCTAAGCATGGTCGCTACTTCGATGTTCTCCATAGCACTCATCCCCTTAAACAGATAGTGAAACTGGAAAATGATACCAATATCATAACGCCGAAGAGATTCGATGGCAGCCTCATCCAGCGTGTAAAGATCATACCCCAAAAGCGTCACACTCCCCTCATCTGGCTTGATAAAAGTCGAGGCGATATGCATCAGTGTTGACTTCCCACACCCGCTACGCCCAACGATAGCCATACTCTGCGAAGCGTGTAACGCAAAGCTGACATCATGAAACAACAGCGTATCAAAACCGTGTGAAAGGGTGTGCGCCTGAAGTAAAGCATTGGACATGGATTGCCTTTAAATGAATTGGGTTATTTTAACATAAAAAAAAGGAGGGTAAATAATGAAAAGAAGACTACTCCCTGCCCATCTTGGCAGAGAATAAAAGCAGAGAGCATTATGCCATCTGTTTAGCAACCTCAGCAGCAAAATCTTCTTCTGCTACTTCAATACCTTCGCCCACTTCAAGTCTTACAAAGTGTACGATTTCAGCCGTTCCACCAGCTGCTTGTGCTTTATCCTGAATATATTGAAAAACAGTTTTGCTGTCATCCATTACAAACTTTTGATCAAGCAAACACTGCTCTTGGTCAAGCGTTGTGTTATCAGAGATAAATCTATCGATTTTACCGGGAAGGATTTTGTCCCAGATCGCTTCAGGTTTGCCTTCAGCTTTAAGCTCATCCTTAAGCATCGCTTCAGCCACTGCCATCACTTCAGCTGTGAGTTGATGCATAGAGATGTATTGTGGAATGTTTTTAAGTGTTTTACCAAGTCTGGCAAGCTCTTCATTCTCTTTTTCTATCGCTACGATTCTTCCTTTGGTCTCATCTGCCACGTATGTTGCATCAAAATCTTTATAAGAAAGTGTTCTTGGTGACATTGCCGCTGCATGCATCGCTACATCTTTTAGTACCGAAGTCATCGCTTCAGCTGTTTTAGCCGAGTCACATTTTGCTTCGATGATAACTCCGTTTTGACCGTTAGAGTGTACGTAGCCGTTTACTGCTGTCGTTTCATCACCCACCATCAACGCTGCTCTTCTTACCTCAAGTTTCTCACCGATTGTCGCAACCTGCAAAGAAAGGTATTCAGAAAAAGGCTGTCCATCCATCGTAGAAGCATTGATCGCTTCAGCATCGGCCAAATTGTTCTCGAAGGCATGATTCACAACCGTTGACATCAATGATTTAAATTTGTCATTTTGCGCCACGAAGTCTGTTTGAGAGTTAATCTCAATAATCACTGCTTTTTTGCCTTCAACTCTGACACCGATAGCACCTTCAGCTGCTACTTTCCCCGCTTTTTTAGCTGCAGCACCCATACCTTGGTCTCTGAGCCATGCAACGGCTTTGTCCATATCACCATCAGCAGCAGTAAGCGCTTTTTTGCAGTCCATCATCCCTGCATCAGTCATCTCTCTGAGAGTTTTGATCTCTTTTGGTCCGAAGTTTGCCATGATTATGCTCCTGCCAATTCTTTAGCTGAAGCTACTGCGTCTCTAAAGTTCCCTTTAAAGCTGTATTTTTCTTCCATCAACTCGATTTGCGCATCCGTCATGTTTGCAACATCTTCATAGGTAAAGAAACCTTCGTCATTGAGTTTGCCTTGGTATACTTTGCCTACACCGGCGATTTTAGTCAAATCATCACCAACGCTTTTTGCAATCTCCGCTTCCACATCCGTATCTTCAAGAGCCACTTCAGCCATCACTGCAGCCATTTCAGCATCCAAAGCAACTTCAGTTACCTCACCACCTGTTTTTTCTGCATAAATCGCTCTTCCTTCGATCATCGCTTCAGCCATTTCTTGGCAGAAAAGAGAGATAGAACGAATCGCATCATCATTTCCAGGGATTGGGTAATCAACCATATCTGGATCACAGTTTGTATCAAGCGGTGCAACGACTTTCATACCCAGTCTTCTTGCTTCTTTTACCGCAATGTGCTCTTTTTCAGTATCGATAACAAACATCATGTCTGGAAGTTTTTTCATGTGTCTGAAACCTTCAAGGTATGAGCTGAGTTTTTCTTTGGTTCTTACAAGCATCAACGCTTCTTTTTTAGTCAAAAGATTGATTTGACCTGTCTCTTCCATCTGCTCGATGATTTCAAGTTTTCTGATAGATTTTTTCATCGTTGGGTAGTTTGTCAGCATACCGCCCAACCATCTTGTAGAAACATACGGCATACCACATCTTTCTGCATGGTCTTTGATCGCTTGTCTTGCTTGTTTTTTTGTACCGACAAAAATCATTGTCTGACCTTCAGCCGCTGCGTCTCTTACGATATTGTAGGTATATTTGAAGTATCTAAGTGTTTTTTGAAGGTCGATAATATAGATGTTTTTTCTTGCACCAAAAATAAATTTTTTCATTTTTGGATTCCATCTTCTTGTTTGGTGTCCGAAGTGTACGCCACATTCGAGTAGGTCTTTCATTGTTACCATTGTTTTCTCCTTGGTATATAATCATAATAGAATTTTTACAGTGTAAAAACTCAGTTAAAAGCATCGCTTCATCACGTGGTTTAAGCCGCTGTAGTCCTTAATGTAATTCCTAAAACCTAGAATCACACAACCGTGCAAGGAATAACTACATGTGTATTTTCCAATATCCTAAATAGAATAAGGAACGGGATTATACCCAAACAATGTTTAAAACTATTTGAAGGGAAAGGACTGGGTCAGTGTGCGCCTATGGCACACCTTATTTAAGAAGCTTGCAGGAGTTCAAGTTTGGCTTTGACTTCTTCTGCGTGACCTTTTACTTTGACATTTTTCCATACTGCAGCAACTTTGCCTTGGGGGTCGATGATGAAGGTACTGCGCACTACTCCCATGTACTCTTTACCCATAAATTTTTTAAGCTGCCATACACCAAAAGTGTGACACAAAGCTTTATCTTCATCGGCTAAAAGTGTGATTTTAAGGGATTTTTTCTCGATGAAGTTTCTGTGCATCTTGGCAGAATCGGGGCTCACACCCAACACAATAGCGCTAAGCGCTTCAAAATCAGGAAGAGCAGCTGTAAAATCACAGGCCTCTGTGGTGCATCCGGGTGTGTTGTCTTTGGGGTAAAAGTACAGCACTATCCATCTGCCTTTGATATCTCTTAAACAAATCTCTTCTTCATCCTGATTGGCACAACAAAAATCGGGCACCTGTGTTCCAACTTCTAGCATCTCTTTCTCCTTTGTAACTACTTTTAGGGTAGTATAACAGAATGCATACAGAAAATACACAGACCAAAGAAACACTTTTGGCAGACATCGAAAAACTCATCGCCTATGGAAGGGAAGAACCGACCATCAATCCTGCACTTTTAACTTACTTGGACATGAACGACCTCATCTCAACTAAAAGAACGCTTCTGGAGCGTGTTGGA
>JAABRH010000027.1 GCA_011391015.1 Sulfurovum sp. | reverse complement strand
ATACTTCTCAAAAACAAAAACTCTTACAGCATTTCGGCTCTGCAAGATTTGTCTACAACTTGATGCTTCACAAGAAAAAAGAAGCCTACAGAACAGATAAAACTTCCGTCTCAGCATACGAACTTAAAAAGCTTTTACCTCAAATGAAAAAGAGTGAAGCATTTAAATGGCTCAAAGCAATTGACTCCATGGCTTTGCAGAACGCTGTGCTCAACATGGATAAAGCCTATCAAAACTTTTTCAGAAGAGTAAAAACAAAAGAAAAGTTAGGCTTTCCACAATTCAAATCAAGACACGATTCAAGACAAAGCTACCAAACCCAAAATGCCATCAGGAAAGAGAATACACTCTATCTTCCAAAAATAGGACCTGTCAAGGCAAAGTTCCACAGAGATATTACAGGAGAGATAAAAACCGCTACTGTTTCAATGGAAGCAGAACAGTTCTTTGTCTCCATGAATATCGAGGATGGTTCAGAACAGATCTATGGCACAAACAACGGTAAGTCCATAGGAATTGATGTAGGCGTAAAAGTATTTGCCTACACAAGCGAAAACCAGGCAATTAAACATATTGATACAAGAAAAGAAATAGCGAATGTCATTAAAGCACAAAAGGTACTTTCAAGACGAAAAAAAGGAAGCCAAAACAGACAAAAAGCAAAGAACACACTTGCAAAAAAGCACTTAAAACTCAAAAACAAAAGAAATGATTTTCTACATAAAGTAACCAAAACGCTAAGTGAAAACCAAACCATAGCGGTAGAAGATCTTAAGATCAAAAATATGTCAAAACAGGCAAAAGGTTCAATAGAAAACCCAAATATGAGATCTTCTGCAAAATCAGGACTAAACCGTTCTATTTTACAGCAGTCATGGGGAAAGTTCTTTGAACTTCTGGAATACAAACTAAAGAGAAATGGAGGACAACTTATTAAGGTTGATCCTAAATTTACTTCTCAAAAGTGTTCTTCTTGTGGACATATCGAAAAAGAGAATAGAGAGAGACAATCAATATTTGTTTGCAAGAAGTGTAAACAGACTTCAAACGCTGACTACAATGCCTCGATTAATATACTCAATGCGGTAGGGACTATCGCCAAAGCCTCTTAATATCCAAACATTAGTTTGGAGTTTCTAGGAAGCTCCGTCATTTATGGCGGGGTGGTTCACAAAAAGCATAATGAAATGAGGATATATCCCTAGTTTTCATTTTTATTAAAATATATGTTATACTAGTATATAATTTTATGTGCGGTAATTATAAGATTATTAACAAAGGGGTATGTATGGAATTTGTATATATTGGTATTGGTATTGTTATAGGTGTTGTTGGTATTCTTTTTCTTGATGTTGATTCCGTATCAAAATTGTTTGCCAAAAAAGAAGAGACTTTTGATGATAAAGCTGAACATGAAGAGGGCGAAAAATAAGACAACATATGTTTCATTCCAAAACATTACTTGGAATGAAACATATAATTATAGAATCGCTTTAATCACCTTTTCGCAAAATATTTCAAAATTTGGTAAATCCAAATTGCTTTCACGTCTTTTGATTCCCCACATCGGTTCAGGGAAAAAGCTGTCTTCCTCAAAACGTGCCATAATGTGCCAGTGAACATGCGGTACATAGTTTCCAAAGCTTGCAATGTTTATTTTTTTGGGGTTGTAGTAAACAATCATCTCTTTTTCAATGATATCTAAAAGATCATATAACTCAAATTTGATAGCACTAGGAACTTCGCTCATCTCTTTGTAGGGATGTTTGGTGAAAATTTTCAGCCACGGTATTTCACTATCTTGTGCTTCGATTTTAATGGTTTCATTTTCGTAGATCAGTGACATTAGCGTATCCTTTTTAGTGTGTGAGAGCCTAGTTTGTAAATGCGTGAAGGCTCCTTGGGGCCAAAGAGCGGTTCTATGATGACATCTGCCATTTCTTTAGCAAAACTCTCATCATAGGATTCGTTGCTTAGGTTGGCAGAACTGGTTAAAACCCATTTGAGCCTGTCTAAAAGTAAAAGATGATGTGCATCAACAATGACGCGGTAAGAGACTTTGTTTGGCATCACAAAAGTCGTTTTTTTGGATCTACGAACCCTATTTTTATGTTTTTGAGGCACACGTGTAAATGTGTTGAGTGTGTGCAACGAATTGACGGCTTGAATGTAGTGTTTGTGTGAAGGTCGTTGTTTGATTTCTGTGAGTTTATCTGCATTTTGTGAAACAAAACCGATGGTGGTATCGGTTTGAGTCAAAAAAACTTTATCTTTTAGCGTATTTTTCGTCATCTGTTCTGTACTCTTTGTTTACGAGAGATAATCCTGCAATGCTTTGGGCTCAAGTGCTCCGTTTGTAGCCTTAAGCTCTCTAATCGCCATAGCCGTTGCTTTAGCGGCTGAAATGGTCGTGAAGTAGGCAACATGATTTGCCAAAACAGACTGTCTGATGGTTTTGGCATCTGTTTTGCTTCCTGCATTGTCAGAGGTGTTGATAGCAAGAGCAATCTCTTCATTGCGTATCATGTCATCAATATTGGGACGGCCTTCAGAGATTTTGAGTACCTTTTGAGCAGCTACGCCAGCAGCTTCTAATGCAGAATGTGTACCTGAAGTAGCTACAATCTCAAATCCCAAATCGGTGAACATAGTGCCTATTTCGCCTGCATATTGTTTATCATTTTGTGTCAGCGAGATAAAGAGTTTTCCCTGCATCGGAATGTTGTTTTTCGAAGCAAATTGGCTTTTTGCAAAACTCATACCAAAAGTATTGGAGATGCCCATGACTTCACCCGTTGATTTCATCTCTGGGCCCAGGATAAGGTCAGAACCTGGCAGTTTGTTGAACGGGAAAACTGCTTCTTTTACGGCAACATGACCCTTGAGATTTGGTTCCATGATTTTTTTGTCAAAGTTTACTACATTAAAAGTATCATAAAACTTCAGTGCCTCTTTTAGGTTGCCCTGTATCATCACTCTTGTGGCAACTTTGGCTAAAGGAACACCGGTTGCTTTGGAGACAAAAGGCACGGTTCTTGAGGCTCTGGGGTTTACCTCGATGAGATAAATCTCGCCTTTATGTATGGCATACTGGATATTCATCAAGCCTACTACACCTAGTCCAAGCGCTATCTTGGCTGTTTGTGCTTTCACTTCTTCTTGAAGTTCCATGGAGATGCTCACCGGTGGCAATGAACACGCTGAATCTCCCGAGTGAATACCTGCTTCTTCGATGTGCTGCATCACTGAACCGATATAGACATCTGTACCATCACAAATGGCATCAACATCAAGCTCAATGGCATTGTCAAGGAATTTATCGATCAGTACCGGAGCATCGTGAGAGACGCTTACGGCTTCATCCATATAAAGGCGCAGTTCCTTATCGCTATAGACCGTTTTCATTCCGCGTCCACCTAGTACAAAACTAGGGCGTACCAGTACAGGATAGCCAATACGATTGGCAATCGCCATCGCTTCATCTTTGGCAAAAGCAGTACCATTGTCCGGCTGTTTGAGTCCCAGTTGGTCTATAAATGTAGAAAACTGCTCTCGGTCTTCTGCAAGGTCAATGACTTTTGCTGAAGTACCTGAAATCTTTGCTCCGATAGCCGTGAGATTTTTAGCCAGTTTAAGCGGTGTCTGACCGCCAAAATGTACGATGACACCATCTGGTTTTTCTGTTTCTATGACAGATCGGACATGCTCAAAATCAATAGGTTCAAAGTAGAGTATGTCAGAAGTATCATAATCCGTAGAAACCGTCTCCGGGTTACAGTTATACATAATGGAAGTAACATCCATATCTTTAAGTGCAAATGCCGCATGAACACAACAATAATCAAACTCTATTCCCTGTCCGATACGGTTAGGTCCACCACCAATAATCAGCACTTTTTTCTGGGTAGAGGAGGTGGTGCCAATTTGCGGAAGTGTGCTGATGTTGGTAGTCGAGTAGAGGTAAGGCGTAAGTGCCTTAAATTCTGCCGCACAGGTATCGACTTCATTGTACTCTATCATGATACCCATTTTCTCTCTTGCTGTGTAGATATCATTTTCACTGAGACTGAGACCCTCTTTTTCATTGATGACCTTGGCTATCATGGCATCAGAAAAGCCTTCGCTTTTGACTGTTCTAAGACGTGTAGCATCGCTAAGCAGGGCAATATCCATCTCTTTTTCACGCAGTGCCAGTTCTTCTAGTTGGTAAAGAAACCATCTGTCAATGTGACACAGATCAAAAATGGCGTCCGTACTCAAACCACGTCTAAATCCTTCAAAGACGTATAGCATACGGTTCTCATTGGGACGGCGAATTTCACGCAAGAGTTCTTCTTCTTCACACTCAATTGGGTTAAAACCGATAAGACCTGTCTCAAGAGAACACAGCGCTTTTTGAAAGGATTCCTTAAAAGTACGACCTATCGCCATCACTTCACCGACTGACTTCATCGCAGTGGTGAGTGTAGAGTTTGCATGCGGGAATTTCTCGAAAGTAAAGCGCGGGAGTTTGGTAACGATGTAGTCGATGACCGGTTCAAAAGATGCCGGTGTGCCCGTGATGTCATTGGTGATCTCATCCAGAGTGAAACCCACTGCAAGCAGGGTTGCTATTTTGGCAATAGGATACCCCGTTGCTTTGGACGCCAGTGCAGATGAGCGGCTGACGCGTGGGTTCATCTCTATGACAATCATACGTCCTGTATCTGGATTGATCGAGAATTGAACATTCGAGCCGCCCGTATCGACACCGACTTCACGCAAAATCTTGAAAGAGGCATCTCTCATATTTTGATACTCTTTATCTGTAAGCGTGAGTGCAGGTGCCACTGTGATAGAGTCACCGGTATGCACACCCATGGGATCAAAGTTTTCGATGGAGCAGACGATGATGCAGTTATCGGCTTTATCACGGATAACCTCCATCTCATACTCTTTCCATCCCAGCAAAGATTCTTCAATGAGGATTTCAGAAATAGGACTGGCTTCCAAACCGCTTTTGACGATTTCTTTGTACTCATCCATATTGTAAGCAACGCCCGAGCCGCCACCTGCCATGGTAAAAGAAGCACGGATTATGAGAGGAAAACCTATGTTTTTAGCAGCATCAAGCGCTTCATCCATGTTGTAGGCATACTGGGAGATAGGCAAATCCATCCCTATTTTGATCATCGCTTCTTTAAAAATCTGTCTGTCTTCACCTTTTTTAATGGCTTCGGGTTTAGCGCCTAGAAACTCTATGCCTTTAAGCATCCCCGCTTCATGCATATCCATCGCGACATTGAGAGCTGTTTGACCGCCCATAGTAGGTAGAATTGCATCGACATTTTCTTGTTTGATGATTTTGTCAATGATTTCAGGTGTAATGGGTTCAATATAGGTACGATCTGCAAATTCCGGGTCTGTCATAATGGTAGCAGGGTTTGAGTTGATGAGTACGACTCTGTAGCCAAGTTCTTTGAGCGTTTTGGCTGCCTGTGTTCCGGAATAATCAAATTCACAGGCTTGTCCAATCACAATAGGCCCCGAACCGATAAGTAAAATTGTTTTGATGTCAGTGCGTTTTGGCATGGAGAATACCCTTGATTTTTAGTTTTAGATTATAGCCAAAGCAGGCAAACAGCCCCCTTAAATCAATACATATTTAAGGAGAAATTACTGTGTTAAAAGAGATCCAAACTACTGGAATCAGCCTTTGGTTTTGGTGGTTTTAGCGTATCGGTATGTATTTTTTTAGGCTCTTGTACATTCTCATTGGGAACGACTGGTTCGATGACTTCTTCTTGCGTCTGGTCGATACGGCTTGGTATGCTTGAGATGCTAGGCATGGTTGCATTCATTTCTTGTGTTTCATCAGTGGTGGTCTGAGTTTGAGCTGACATATTGTGTTCGACACTGTTGTTTGATTCCGCTAGCACAGGAGCAAATGTCGGGAGATCTGTGGCATTAGAGTCAAACCCTTCAGCGAGTGTCGCACGGGCGTCATTGATGAGAAAAAATGTTTTAGGATGATACACATCACTGTATGTTTTGATATGTGCAACCGTGTAAGAGCTTTGCACTTCGATTTTACTCACGATACCCACAGGGATATCTGCAAAGAAAATATTATCGAGTCCTGAGGTAACGACTGGGTCGCCTATTTGGATTTTGTGCCATTTGGGGATAAACTTGATCAACATTTCATTTTCTTTGACCCCAAGTGCGATACCCGGGGCCTTGCTTTTTCCGATAAACACTGAAAAACGGCATTTGCTGTCTGAGGTAAGATACCCGTAGAGTTGGTTGTTTCTCACTTGCGCAATGCCGGCAACAACATAGCCCTGCATCAGTCCATAAAGCGTATCGTTCTGAAGTCCGCTCGGTTTGGTCAGGATGACCTGGGAAAAGCTGTTCAGCTTGACATAAGAGATGGTTTCCACTAAAGAGATGTTGGCTACAGGCAGGCGCGTCAATTTGGGAAGCATATCATAGATGTTTTTTACCTGAGAGATATAGTGTACCTGTTCTAAAAGGCGTTTGCGCAAAACACGGTTTTCTGTAGTGAGTTTTTCTATGGATTCTTTTTGAAAGATGTAACTATGACTTTTGTCTTGAATGTTTTGAATAAAATTCTGATAGTTTTGTTTGACAGGATTAATAACACCCAAAACGACATCTGAAATGCGTTCATCGTTTCGAGAGAGCAATACTGTCAGGATGAGTAACAGTATGGCTATGACAATCAGTCTAGTCTTCATAAGCCGTTTGTTGAAGAATATCTATTTCATCAAGTGCGATGCCTGTGCCTCTTGCAACTGCAAGCAACGGCTCTTCCGCAATATAGACAGGAAGTTTAACCAGTTCAGAGAGATATTTGTCAAGACCTCTAATGAGTGCACCGCCGCCGGTGAGGACGATACCGTTTTCAACAATATCGCCTGCGAGTTCAGGCGGCATCTGCTCTAGGACACTTTTAAGTGCATCAGCGATCGCTTCAATGGAGTCTTTCATAGCAGCTCTGATGTGTTCTGAAGTGATCTCCACAGAAGTAAGGCTTCCTTCGATATGATCTCTACCGCGTACAATCGTAGTCAGTTCTTCTTCCAGTGGTATGGCTGTTCCTATTTTTATCTTGAGTTCTTCCGCCACACGTTCACCGATGAGCAGGTTAAAATTTTTCTTAATGTAGTCTGCAATATCTTGGTCTATGTTGTCTCCTGCCACACGAATGGATTTGGAGATCACCAATCCGCCAAGAGAGGTAACACCGATCTCTGTTGTTCCTCCGCCGATATCAACAACCAGATTTCCGTTAGGGTCTTTTACAGGGATGCCCGCACCGATAGCAGCAGCCATAGGTTCTTCGATCAAATAGACATACCGTGCTCCTGCATTGGCAGCGGATTCTCTTACGGCACGTCTTTCAACCTGTGTCAGCCCGTAAGGTACACAGATGATGATACGTGGAGAGAAAAAACCTTTTCGTTTGTGTGCTTTTTCGATGAAATAACGAATCATCATCTCTGTTACTTCAAAATCGGCAATAACCCCATCTTTCATCGGGCGTATGGCTTTGATGTTTCCCGGTGTTTTACCTACCATGTCTTTTGCTTCTTGACCCACAGCCAGGATACGTTGTCGTCCATGTTTGTCATATTGTATTGCAACAACAGACGGCTCATTGATGCAGATGCCTTGACCTTTTACCAAGACAAGTGTATTGGCAGTTCCAAGGTCGATGGCTAAGTCGTTAGAAAATATTCCTAATAATTTTTTAAACATTTTGATATCCTTTTTCTCTTATGCGGTTTTTTTGTTTTTAATGTATAGAGGTTTTGTACCTAGCTCGATGACATCAGAAGTAATGACTACTTCAAAGCCACTGAGTTCAGGAAGTTCATACATAATATCTAGCAATATCTCTTCCAATATAGAGCGAAGACCCCTTGCACCGGTTTTACGTTTGATGGCTTTTTGTGCGATAAGCAAGAGCGCTTCTTTTTCAAAACTGAGTGTGACATCATCGATTTCAAAGAGTTTTTGATACTGTTTGATGAGTGAATTTTTGGGTTCTACAAGAATACGTACCATATCTTCTTCTGAGATCTCACCAAGGGTTGCAAGCACATGGAGCCTTCCAATCAGTTCGGGAATAATACCATAGGTGACAAGATCATCTGCCTCAACAAGGTGAAGGAGATTTTCTTCTTCTTTTTTGGAGCGTTTTTCCTGACCGAACCCTAGCGTGTTTGCACCCAGTCTTCTTTTGAGAATGTCATTCAGCCCATCAAACGCCCCACCGCAAATAAAGAGTATGTTTGAAGTATCAATCTGTATAAAATCCTGATTGGGATGTTTGCGTCCACCCTTTGGCGGAATATTGACAACCGAGCCTTCAATAAGTTTCAGTAGTGCCTGCTGTACCCCTTCGCCTGATACATCACGGGTAATAGAACGGTTTTCACCCATTCTGGCAATCTTGTCAACCTCATCGATGAAAACGATGCCTTGTTCTGCACGTTCTACATCTCCATCGGCAGCCATAAGAAGTTTGGTGAGGATATTTTCCACATCTTCTCCCACATACCCGGCTTCAGTTAGATTGGTCGCATCGGCTATGGCTATAGGCACATTGAGAAATCTCGCGATGGTTTGTGCCAAAAGAGTCTTTCCTGAACCGGTCGGCCCAATGAGCAGTACATTGGATTTCGCTATTTGTGTATCGTCATCTATGTTGTCTTTGAAGATGCGTTTGTAGTGATTATATACTGCAACAGAGAGAGTTTTTTTGGCTTTTTCCTGCCCGATAACATAGTCATCAAGCAACGCATTGATCTCTTTGGGTGTATAGAGTGTATGAACACCGTAGTCTGATTGGAGATCATCCTGATCTTCGTCTCCAAAGAGTATTTTGTAAGCAGAAATGACACAGTTTGAGCATATATATACGTTTTCTCCCGCAATTAGGGGGTTTTCTTCGCTTTCTATGGCTTCACAAAAACTACAGACTTTCAGTGACATTTTCTTTCCTTGTAAATGGTATACCTCTTGTAGAGGTCATTATAAACCCGCAGAGCTGTTTGACTTTGTCAGATGGGTTATTTTCAAAAAGGCTTTGTGCAACTTCCTGTAAAGGATTTCCTTTTTGAAACAACTCTCTGTAGGCAATTTTAAGTGCATTGATATCATCACGCTCCATATGCCTTCGCAGACCTGTAAGGTTGAGCCCTCTTAGGCTTGCACGGTTTCCTTCGGCAAGACAAAACGGAGGGATATCCTGTGCCAAAGCACTGGCTCCTCCTATCATTGCATAATCACCGATATGCACAAACTGATGTATCGGTGTCAATCCGCCGATAACGACATGATTACCCAGTTCAACATGTCCTGCAAGAGTGGCACCGTTTGCCAAGATGCAGTGATCGCCGATAATGACATCATGCCCAAGGTGCACATACCCCATAAAGAGATTTGTGTTACCAATTCTGGTGACAGAACCACCGCCTTTGGTGCCAGGGTTAAAGAGGGTAAACTCCCTGATGGTATTGTTGTCCCCGATGATCAGTTCGGTATGTTCACCGTTATATTTTAAATCCTGCGGTATGGTGCCAATCGCAGCATGTGGGAAAATACGGTTGTTTTTACCAATGCTTGTATGCCCCTCTATGACCACATGGGAAGCCACAGTTGTGTTGTCTCCGATGCGAACGTCTGCCCCGATATAGGCAAAGGGACCCACAGAGACATTGGCTCCCAAGATAGCACTGTTTTCAATGACTGCGGTAGGATGGATGAGTGACATCACAGACCTATTTATCTACGATCATGGCTTTAAGTTCAGCCTGCGCAACTACTTTGTCATCAACATAGGCTTTGGCATCAAGCTGCCACACTGCACCCTTGTTTTTGATGACAGATATCTTGTAGATAAGCTGATCTCCAGGGGTGACCGGTGAGCGGAACTTTGCATTGTCTATGCTCATAAAGTAGACGACTTTGTTTTGCATTTCTTCCTGACTGCTTAGGTTCATACTTTTAAATGCCAGTACACCACCGGCTTGTGCCATGCCTTCGATGATCATCACGCCGGGATAAATAGGATGACCAGGGAAATGTCCCTGAAAAACGGGCTCTGAGATAGAAACATTTTTAAGACCTTCGATATAGGTACCCGGAGTAAGTTCTGTAATTCTGTCTACCAATAAAAATGGATATCTGTGAGGTAAGATATTTTGTATGTCTACAACGTTATAAAGCACAAGCAAACCTTTTTGTAAAAATTGGCTTATTTTACCCAAGAGTTGGTAAGAAGCCGTTTAGAGTTTGATCAATACCTCTTTAACATCTTCATAGGTTTTGCTTTGGCAGAGTATTTCTATTTTGCTTTTGGGTATCTCTTCTGTCACGATAATGGTCGATAAATCATAGGGTGTTACACCCAGTTTGGCTCGTACCAGCACTTCTTGCTCAAAGCTGGGCGGTGCATAGATGAGTTCTGTGACGCTTTGGTAGTCGGTGTTTGCGAGTGCATTGTAGTGTGCCAGTGTGATGAACCGTACTTCATCACGGCTCATATGGTGTACTTCACCGATATTGTATTCGATTTTTCCTCTAGTGTATTCACCTTTGATGGTGGAGTAGGGCAAAAAGTGTGACGGAACAACCTCTTTTCTGACTCGTAAAAGTCCCATCGTCAAACGCCAATTTAAAAAACGCTGTTTGATGATTTTATGAGGGATGTTGGCATCTTCCAGTCTCCATCTCTCTTCATACATTTCTATACGTTCTTCGATTGATTCTGGTTGTATTTGAGCTGAAATAGGCATAAAAAGCTCATCTGCGATTTTCTGTTGCTGGTCACGCTGGATGTTGAGTGCGTACAAACATCCACAGTAGTCCTGACGATACAGCGCATCTTCTTTTGCCAAAATGTTTTGCTCTTGTGTGCCTGAAGCCTTGCGGTAATCCGGTGCTACAAAAGTGATACCTTCTTTTTTACCCAAGGCAGAACCGACTACCTCGAGCTGCTCAAGTGACTTTTTGGGTGAAGTGAGCAGAGTAGAGGTAAAAGTACTCTCACCCCTCTCCCTTGCCATCTTTGCTGAAACTTCAAAACGTCTGTCAAAACAGATGCCGCAACGTGCACCTTTTTCAGGTTCATTCTCAAAGCCCCTTACTAGTGAAAGCCAATTTTCCACATCATACTCACCCTCTATCAACTCAATGCCTAACATCTTACAACTTCGTTTAACATCAAGCAGTCGCAGATAATACTCAGAGTAGGGATGGATATTGGGATCGTAAAAAAATCCTGTGAGTTTCTCTTGGGGGTACTCGGCTTGGAGTTTTTGTAAAAAGTAGTGACTGTCAACTGAGCAGCAGATGTGTACAAGCATATTAGGATTCCATCAGTATCTTTGCAACATTTTTGCTACTGCCGTGTGCAAGATAGATTTTAAGTTCTTCCGCTTTTTGAGCGAAGATTTGTCGGTCGGTATTGTAGTACTCTTTAAGCAGGTTGTCAACCGTTACTTTTTCCTGTAAGAGTTCATGGTGCAGTGTTGTATTATTGAAATGAGTCAAGATAATATTGGCAAGCCCCACCTGCTTGATGCCCAACAGTTTAGTGCCGATAAAAAAGTCTACTTTTTTGGCGATGTACGCCAGTGTAAAAGGTACACCCATGAGTGCGGCTTCAAGGGTCGCCGTACCTGAACAGATAAAGGCAAACTCAGCACGTCTGAGCGCCTCATGGGTGTTACGTACCACTTCAAACTCTCTGTTTCCGTGGTAGAGTTTGGCTATCTTGTCTTTTGAAAAGCTAGGTGGGATGACCAAAAGCGGGCGGATGTCATTGCCCAGTTTGCGTCTGAGCTCTAAAAAAATGGGCATCAGCCGTGTAATCTCCGAAGCGCGAGAACCCGGCATAAAAGCGATACATCCTTTGGTTTGTGAATCATCTCTGTGTACGGTGATTTCATCCAATAAAGGGTGACCCACATACTGTGCTTTGCTTTGGTAGTAGGCTGTTTCAAAAGGGAGTATGCCAAGCAGTTTGTCACAGTACAGCTCCAGTTTTTGAGCACGCTTTGGACGGCTTGCCCAGACCTGTGGCAAGATGTAGTAAATAATCTCTTTATGTGGATATGTGGCTTTGAGTTTTTTCGCCAAAGGCAGATTGAAGCCTGAAGAGTCCATGAGTAAGATTTTGTCCACTTCTGCTGCCAGTGCTACCATCTCATCAGCCACCTTGAAAAACCATCGCAGTTTTTTAAGCGCATCCATTACCCCCATGATCGCCATCTGGCTGATGTCATACACCGGTGTTCCTTCTTTGATTTGCTTATCGAAGATGCCTAGTAGTTTAATATCTTTAGTGTGTTTGAGTACCTCTTTTAGGTGAAGATTGGATGAGGGTTCAAGTGCGCTTACTAAGAGTTTCATGAAAGCGTCGCCCAACCCGCTATCAAAAACGCCACAGAAGAGACTCCGGCAGCCAGTAGTGCATAGGGCAACTGTGTATTCACATGGCTGATGTGGTCACACTCTGCTGCCATGGAAGCAATGATGGTTGTGTCTGAAATGGGTGAAGCATGGTCTCCAAAGATACCGCCGCTGATGACTGCTGCGATGACCAGAGGAATATGCAGTTCCATACTCGCTCCCAATGCCAGACCAATAGGCATCATGATGGAAAAAGTCCCCCAGCTTGTACCTGTGGCAAAAGAGGTAATGCTTGCCACAAGGAAGATAAAAAACGGCATAAGAATAGGTGAGATATTTCCATGAAGCAGATGCGCCAGATAACTAGCTGTACCCAGTTGCACAATAACCGTGCCAATAAGCAGCGCAAAAATCATAATGATGCCAACAGGTATCATCTCACCTATGCCCTCATAGAGTGCTTTAAAGTAGTCTGAATGTGTTAGTCTCTTGGTAGGAACAAAATAGAGGTATATAAACAACAGTGTGACAATCACCGCATAATAAACCGCACTCGAACCTGAACCTTTGAAAATGTTACCATCACCTGTGAGGTAAAGCCCAAATGGTACCATTAATACCATCACTACTATGGGTGAAAGCATCGGGTAGGGTGTTGATTTCAGTGTGTTATCATTTGATATTTGAGTGTAGGGTGTAGCGATACTTTTATGCATCGAACCCAGTGCAATATTGAAAAATATCACTCCCAGTACAATTAATAGTGATATGATAGCGTAAAAATTAAACGGTATAGAAGCGACAAGCAAAGAGACTGCATCTCCGGAGATAACACGTGTATCTATAGCGGTGATGATGAGTCCAAGCAACAGAGCACCCCACGCATTGAGCGGGATGAGCGCGCACACCGGTGCAGAGGTAGAGTCGCAGATATAAGCCAATTTTTCCCTGCTGACACCATTTTTATCGCAAAGGGGTTTTGCAACCGTTCCTGCGACAAGGGATGTGATGGAGGACTCTATAAAGATGACTATGCCGATGCCATAGGCTAGCAGCATAGAACCTTTGGGTGAATCTATGTGCGTTGCTTTTTGACTGAGATAAAGCACAAAACTATCTACAGCACCGCTTAGTGCCAGCAAGCGTATCACCGCACCTACAAGTACGATAAACAGTAGGGTTTTGGTTATCCATGCTTCTTTAAACAATGCGATAACCCCATCAAAGAGTGCGACAAATGCCTCAAAAGGGTTGTAGCCATGCAGTACCAAAAAGCCCGTAAAGATTCCACCGATGAGTGAGATAATCACATCTTTGGTTATAATGGCTAAAAAAATAGTAAGTAGCGGGATTGCTATCGATAAAATGCCGTATTCCATAGGGGGATTATACCACATGAAGTTCGTTCTTCTCTTTTGTTTTTCACTCTTTGCACTTCAAGCAAGGATGCCCGAGTCCACACAACTTATCGTAGTGACCACAGCAGACTGGCAGACACCAAAAGGTACACTTCAGCGTTATGACAAAGTGGGCACTCAATGGAAAAAGACAGGCAAACCCATAGCAATTTTACTAGGCAGAAACGGCTTAGGCTGGGGCATAGGGCTACATACGATACCTAAAAATGCACCTATCATCAAAAAAGAGGGAGACGGCAAATCACCCGCAGGTATATTCAGACTCAAACACGCTTTTGGGTACGATCCATTAAAGATTGCTTATCCTTACAAGACCTACAAAGAGACAGACCACTGTGTGGATGACGTGCATTCTGGGTTCTATAACAAGATAGTTGACAGTACAAAAACAACAGCAGACTACACAAGCTTTGAACACATGAAATTCCCCAAAGACTTCTACAAATACGGCATCATAGTTAACCACAACCACATCAACGAGGCAGGCGCAAAAAAGGGTGCAGGTTCATGTATATTTATGCATATCAAAGCCATACCCACCGCTGGGTGTACCGTTATGAATGAAGCACAGATGAAAGAAATCATCTCATGGCTAAATGTAAAATCGAACCCTTTGCTCGTTCAAGGGACAGTGGATGTGATGAAAGAGTTGTTGGGGCTAGTAAAATGATTTGTATGTACTTTTTTGTTTAATGGATTTGATTGATGCTTAGTATTTATGTAGATGGAGATGCTTTTCCTAACCTTTTGAAGCCTATTTTACTTCGTTCTTTGGAGAGAGTTAAAATTAAAACTATTGTTGTGGCAAATAAAAAAATAGACATAGGTGACTCGCAATACATACACTACATTCTTGTAGAAGCAGGAGCAGATAAGGCTGATTTTAAAATAGCAGAAATGGTACAAGAAGGTGATTTGGTGATTACAGCAGATATTCCTCTTGCAGATAGTGTGATTAGTAAAAAGGCACACGCGATAGACCATCGTGGTGAACTTTATAGCGTTGATAATATCAAACAATATCTAGCAATGAGAAATCTTATGCAAACAATCAGAGATAGCGGAGAACCGACAAAAGGTCCTGCACCCTTTACCCAAAAAAATGCACACGAGTTTTCAAATCAGTTACATAAATTTTTAACAAAATACTGTTGATGGGAACTGCAAAAAAGCTGTAGACAATCCTAATACAAACTATACTGCACATAAAACATAATCTTCGTTTTTTTGTTGGGCAGCGGATAGTCTTTGTACGCGATGCGGATGACTTCGAGGGTGTTTTGATCTAGTGACTCGTAGCCGATGCGTCTTTTGAGTCTGAGGCCTGAGATATCTCCATTGGGATGCAGGTAAAATGAGACGACGTTAGTGCCTTGTTGTCTGGTGCGAACGGCTATGGCAGGGTAGCCATTGAGTGTAAGGGTACGTTGGGTGATTTGGTGGATGATGCCAAGATTGTTTTGTATGAACTCTTTTTGGGCGGGGCTGTATGTGTTGAACTCACCGCCGTAGAGCTGTTTGATCATCTGGGAAGCATAGCTAGCCGAAGAAGAACTTCGTAAAGGCGAGGGGTTCATGGAACTTCCTTGAGCAAGCAGTGACTTCGCAAGTGCGCTGTTGGAGCGTTGGACAGGTTTGCGCGGCGGTGTTTTTTGTACCACTCTTTTGAGCTGTACTTTTTTGGGTTCTGTTTTTTTGACTACTTTTTTAACAGGTTTTTTTGCTTCTTTTTTGACTATCTTTTTGGCTGGTTTGGTGACATTGTTCTCATCATTGCTTTGAGTCGCAAAGGTTTTTTTACGTGTATCCAATACTTTTTTTTGTGGACTCTGCGTGGCAGGTTGCTGCTCTTCTTTTATTATGGGTGTTGGCGGTGTAACTATGGGCTGTGGAGGTGTTACGACCGGCTTCGGTGCAGGCGGGGGCGTGACAAAGTGCTGGAGGTTGAGGCTTATCTTTTTTTCCTTGCTCTGTGGCGGAAGGAATTTGAGCTTTTCATCAAAGCTGACAAACAAGAGCAAAAGAAGCAAATGCAGCAACAGTGAAAGTAGTAACCCTTTTCTAAGCGTTCCGATGGTTTGTTCCTTGTTGTAGCCCTAAGTGCCCTTAGTGTATAATCGGTGCAATTATACAGAATGAGGATTAATAAAATGGTATATGACAAAAGCATTGCTGCATTTAAAGAAGCCTATCAGGTTATCCCCGGAGGTGTCGATTCACCGGTTCGTGCATTTTCAGGCGTGGAAGGTACGCCACCGTTCATAGAGAAAGGTGAGGGCGGGTATCTTTTTGACATCGATGGAAACCGTTACATCGACTTCGTGCAAAGCTGGGGACCGCTTATATTTGGCCACTGCGACGCGGACATTGAGGCTTCGGTCATCGATGCGGTCAAAAGAGGGCTTAGTTTTGGTGCACCCACGACACTGGAGACCGAACTTGCCAATGAGATCGTCTCGCTTTTTGACAGCATCGATAAAGTACGTTTTGTAAGTTCAGGCACAGAA
Source organism: Sulfurovum sp. (assembly GCA_011391015.1). Taxonomy (GTDB): domain Bacteria; phylum Campylobacterota; class Campylobacteria; order Campylobacterales; family Sulfurovaceae; genus Sulfurovum. The sequence continues at coordinate 4,111 of JAABRH010000027.1, read as the reverse complement.
GCGGTGATGTCAGCCATCCGTCTAGCTAGAGGCGTGACAGGCAGAGATGCCATTGTGAAGTTTACGGGCTGTTATCATGGACATTCTGATTCGTTGTTGGTACAGGCAGGCTCAGGACTGGCTACTTTTGGCACACCTTCTAGCCCTGGGGTACCTGAAGATCTCACTAAACACACCCTGCTTGCCACCTACAATGACATCCTCTCTGTGCAACAGTGTTTTGATGCATTGCCCGAGGGTATCGCTTGTGTCATTATCGAACCAATCGCTGGAAACATGGGACTGGTGCCTGCAGATGAAGCCTTTTTGGAAGAGCTTAGATGTTTGTGTACCAAACACGGTACTTTGCTTATCTTTGATGAAGTAATGAGTGGATTTAGGGCATCGCTCAAAGGTGCACAGGGGATATCTACAGTCAAACCTGACATCGTGACACTGGGTAAAGTCATCGGTGCGGGTATGCCTGTAGGTGCGTTTGGTGCAAGTGCCAGTATCATGAAGTATCTTTCACCTGAGGGACCGGTGTATCAGGCAGGGACACTCTCAGGCAATCCTGTAGCCATGGCTGCAGGACTGACAAGCCTAAGAAAGCTCAAATCCAACCCTTCACTCTATGTCGCTCTTGGCAACAAGGCTAAAAAACTCATGGAAGGGTTTGCCAATGCCGCAGGTGCAGCCGGTATCCCTTTGGTGACAGATGTTAGAGGTTCGATGTTCGGCTTTTTCTTCTCAGACAAACAGGTTAAGAATTTTGATGATGCGCTTGCCAATGATACCAAGATGTTTGCAAAGTTTCACAAAGGGATGCTGGACAGAGGCGTGTATCTTGCCTGTTCATCCTATGAGACAGGGTTTATCTGTGCTGCAACGACCGATGAGATGATAGAAGAGAGTATCAAGGCTGCCTATGAAGTGATGGCTGAGATAAAAGGTTCATGATGCAAGAAGAACCGAAATTTAAAAAAGTAGTCGATGCAGCCGATGGATTGAGCTTGGGTATCTCCATGGTGGTAGCGGTGCTCATCGGTGTGGGTATCGGGTTGGGACTTCAAAATCTGACAGGCGCAGGTTGGACACTCTGGATAGGCGTGTTCATAGGCTTAGGTGCAGCGATACTCAATGTCTATAAAGCCTATGCGAAACAGAAAAAATCACTCGATGAATTGGCAAACGACCCACGCTACACCTACAAAAAAGAGCAGCAAGAACGCTACGATGCAGAGGATGATGATGCCTAACCGCAATCGCAGACTTTTGATAGCGCTTGTTGCCGTTGATATTTTACTGCTTTTGCTGGTTGTGATATTTTTTGATATAAAAGCACTTTACAGTTCTCAAATCGCGTATGTAACCGCTACGCTGGTGATGATAGCCTCACTGCTGAGTTACAAACGCATGGTCAATGCCCGGGTGGCACATAACATCATAACCACCGATGACAGTAAAGATGTGATCGACAGACTCGAAGATCCTTATGATCTCTATAGCGAAGACGTTCCTCAAGATGAAGAAAAAGCCTTTGCACAAGTACTCAAAGAAGAGAAACAAAAACTCAAAGAAAACAGACGATCTGTATTTCAAACTATTAAAGACACTAAGGCAGCACTCTCTGTCTATAGACTGGGTGCATATGGGCTGTTGATTTTGGGGTTTATGTATCTGAACCGTCATGGACTCCTTGATATATCTAGTTATATCTTTTCATTAGGACTTCCTTTTGTTCTACTTCTTGCCGTACTTTTAACCGATAAACAAACCGCTATACACTAACCCCGACACAATACAGGATAACATTCATGAAACATCGTTTACTACTATCTTATTTAATACTTGCCACATGTGCGATTGCAGATATCAAAATCATCGATAAACCTATTGATTTTGGCAAAGAGCGTATCGCAATGACAAAAGACTATATTAAAAACCATTATGGCAAAAGTGTCCAAAGCATACAGATAACACCTAAAATCATTTTACTGCATTGGACAGCTGAGATGGATTTGGATAAATCATTTAAACGTTTAAAGCCCGAAAAACTGCTTTCAGACAGAAAAGACATCATGCAGGCTTCTGCGCTCAATGTCTCTGCGCAGTTTTTAATTGCACGAGATGGAACTGTTTATCGTATGATGCCGGAAAATTGGATGGCACGACATGTTATAGGACTGAACTACTCCAGCATCGGCATCGAAAATGTGGGCGGAAAGGGTGACAGCAAAGATGATCTTACACCTGCACAAGTGGCCTCCAATATCGCTTTGGTACACTACCTTAAAAGCAAATTTCCCAGTATCGAGTACCTAGTCGGTCACCATGAGTACAGAGCGATGGAGAAAACACCGCTTTGGCTTGAAAAAGACACAGGCTACAGAACAGTCAAAAACGATCCGGGGGATTCATTTTTGCAAAAAGTGTATAGTAAAACCAAAAACTTGGGGCTTAAACGCGCTCCGGGAAGTCATTGATGCAAAGTGCTTTTGCACCACTTGACTGGGCTATTTTTGTTGCCTATTTTTTGGTGCTGATTCTCACTTCTGTATTGTTGAGTCAAGGAAAGATACGTTCTACAAGGGACTATTTTGTAGGAGGCAACTCTGTACCGATGTTTGCTGTAGCTATCTCTGTTTTGGCAACGTCACAATCAGCTGCAACATTTTTGGGTGCACCTGAATTTTCTTACACCATAGACCTTACATTTTTAGGTTTTTATCTTTCTGCTTATCTTGCTGTAGTATTTGTTGCTAGGGTACTCATACCGCGTTTTTATGCCATCAATGCAGTAACCGTGTATGAGTTACTTGAGGTGCGTTACAGTGCATCGGCAAAAAAGCAGACAGGGATGATGTTTTTAGTAGGTCAGCTTTTTGCTGCAGGTGTGAGACTCTATATTGGTTCATTGGCAATTTCGATGATACTTTTTTTAGATATTACCGCGATGCACGTCGGTATATCGATTGTCATTTTGATGTTTGGTGCTTTGGCGTATGTCTATTTTGGTGGTGTCAAGTCGGTGATATTTTCAGATATCATCCAAGCCATCACCTATGTCGGAGCAGGTATCGCTGTTTTGATATATCTTTATATGAGCCTCGATGCAGATTTTGTTACGATACTGGGGACATTGCAGGACGAAGAGAAGTTAAAACTGTTGGACTTCTCCATGTCTGGTGAATTTTCGCTCTGGGCACTTTTTGGAGGATGGCTACTACTAAACATCGCAGCCTATGGTCTCAATCAAGATATGACACAAAAAGCACTCACCTGTAAAAATGTCAAAGAAGCACAAAACTCTTTGATGCTAAGTATTTATATCACCATTCCCGTCGCTTTTCTATTTTTATGCATAGGTTTACTGCTTTATCTTTTTTACCGCCACCCCGAACTTTCACACTTTCATTCTGAAGTAGTTCAGCAATTTGAAGGAGAAAAAATCACTATCTTTATGTACTACATCCTGCATGAAATGCCTGAGGGTATGCGCGGACTGGTAACCGTAGGTGCAGTGGCAGCTGCCTTGTCAAGCATTAACTCAGTTTTGAGTGCCATGTCTTCAGTAGCCATCGAAGATATCTATAAGCCATGGAGACAACACACATCACCCGAAGACGAGATGCACTATGTAAATGCCAGCAGGGTTTCTGTCTTGGTATTTGCTCTCGCACTGTGTGTGATGGCGATGCTCAGTTACTACTGGCAACGCTACTCAGGACTGCCGCTTCTGAGCTTTGCTCTGGGTGTGATGGGATTTGCTTATACAGGGCTTTTGGGTGTATACGGTGCAGCACTCTTTACCAATCGGGGCAATGCCCACACAGTACCATTTTCGCTTATAGGTGGATTTATGACTGTGTTTCTGCTTCAGCCTTATGTGTTTGGTGATAGTCTTGGTGCATTTTTAGGCTTCAAAATCGGCTTTGCATGGCAGATAGTCATTGGAACGATCGTGGCGTTTGGGGTGATGATGAGCGGGAAGATAGGAGAAAAATAAATCTTTTTATTGTAGGATGAATTTCATCCTACAAACTTTAGCACTGCCTATTAAGCAAAGGTATCAGAAAATAGATTCTCCGACCATAAAAACATTTTGGTATAGTCACTGGCAGTTGACGGA
>JAABRH010000026.1 GCA_011391015.1 Sulfurovum sp. | reverse complement strand
AAAGAGTATATTTCCATAGAACAGATGAAAGGCAGCATCTCACTGCATCATACTGTCAATCCTGCTGCCTATCAGCGTGCCAATTATATGCGTTTATTAACTGAGTATCGATATTAACATGGATCATAAAAGTATCTATATTTCAGCCCTGGAACCTCATTCAGGCAGTTTAAATATGACAATAGGATTCATGGAAATGCTCAAAGGCACCTATGCTAAAGTGGCATTTTTCCGTCCTATCATCGCTGATGGAAAGGTGAGTGACAATGATATCGGTTTTATGCTCAAACATTTTGAGCTGGATATGACGTATGATCAATGTTGCGGATTTGCGGTGAGTGAATATAGCGAAGCGTACGGAACAGATCAGGAATCCAAACTGTATGAAGCACTGATACACAAAGTCAATCAACTTAAACAGGAATATGATTTTATTCTGATAGAAGGATACCCGCGTACGGTATTTGGTTCTGTATTTGATTTTGACATCAATCTTGAGATAGCCAAAAATCTCGATACTGCTTTTATCCCTATCTTGAATGCACGTGATAAACTGGCACAGAGTATTATTGATGAGCTGCAGATTGTATCTGAAGCGGTATCTGCAGAAGGATGCATCCTTTTAGCGACCATAGTGAACCGATGCTCACCAAACGTCAGAGAAGCTATCACTGCCTATCTTGCATCAAACCAGACAGAAGAACAGATTTACGTTTTTCCTGAGGTCAAAGAGTTGGATACACCCACTCTGGCTCAAGTCATCAAAACCCTGAATGCCCAAATGCTTTTGGGAGATGTATCGCAACTCCAGCATCTTGTACATGGGAAAAAAATTGCAGCCATGGGGGTGGAAAACTATCTTTCACACATCGAGAATGGAGACATCGTCATCGTTTCAGGTGACAGAGTCGATATCATTCTTGCATCCATACTCTCATTTTATGCCAAAAACCACAGTAATATTGTTGCTATCATTCTTAGTGGCGGGATGACGCTGAGTAAACCCATCATGGCACTTCTTCAAGACTTTAGCACACTTGTCATCCCGATTTTTTCTGTACAATCAGACAGTTATCAAACCGCTATTGCCATGGAGAAAATCTCTGCAAAAATCACACCCCAAAGCAAGCGAAAAATCATACTTTCAAAAGGATTGTTTAATGCAAACATTGATAAAGCAAAATTACTTGAACACTTTATCAATACGTCTAATGATACTTTGACTCCGATGATGTTTCAATATAGACTGTTTGAACAGGCACGCTCAAATAGACAAAAAATCATTCTTCCTGAGAGTCATGATGAGCGGATACTTCAAGCGACTGAGATATTAATTCATCGTGATATTGTTGATGTTATTCTTTTAGGCAATCCGAAGAAAATTCATCAACAGGCACTCAAAATGGATATCGATATCAGTAAAGCCGAGATCATTAATCCCGAAGATGAAATACTGCGGGAAAAATTTGCCCAACTTTTTTATGAAATGCGCAAGGATAAAGGATTAACACTGCCTGCAGCAAAAGATGCGATGAACGATATCAATTATTTTTCCACCATGATGGTACATCAAAATATGGCAGACGGTATGGTATCCGGTGCAACGCATACCACTTCTGAGACTATCCGTCCTGCATTGCAGATCATAAAGACAAAACCCGATATTTCAATTGTTTCAAGTATTTTTTTCATGTGTCTGGATACCAAAGTACTCATTTACGGTGACTGTGCGGTCAATATGGATCCAACAGCTAAAGAACTGGCACAGATAGCCGTCTCTTCAGCTGACACGGCTAAGGCATTTGGCATCGAACCCAAAGTTGCCCTTCTCTCTTACTCCACAGGCTCTTCAGGCTCTGGACCAGAGGTTGAAAAAGTAAGAGAAGCAGCCAAATTGGCTCAAACGCTGCGACCTGAATATCAAATAGAAGGACCGATCCAGTATGATGCAGCCATTGATGCCAAGGTGGCTAAAAGCAAACTACCTAACTGCAAAATTGCCGGCAATGCAACGGTGTTTATTTTTCCTGATCTCAACACGGGAAACAACACCTATAAAGCAGTGCAACGCTCTACCAATGCACTCGCCATCGGTCCCGTACTTCAGGGCTTGCGTCTGCCAATCAATGATCTCAGCAGAGGCTGCCTGGTCGATGATATCGTCAATACTGTTGTGATTACCGCGATTCAGGCTCAAATGAAAGATATGCAATGAACATTCTTGTCTTAAATTCCGGCAGTTCTTCCATAAAATGTCAATATTTTACCGATTGCAAAAGCGTTGCTTCTGCTGTTGTAGAGTCTATAGGGGAAGAGGTAGGTCTCAGTAAAATAATATTAGAAAATATAGAACGAACATACACACAAGCATTTGCTAGTCACCATGAAGCTTTGCAAATGGTAATTGCGATGCTAAACGAGGTCGGTCTTCTTTCAGATACAAAAAAACTTGACGCCATCGGACATCGTGTAGTCCAAGGGGCTACACGATTCAATGCGCCCATACGTATCACCCAAGAGGTCATAGAAACCATCCGCTCTCTCATACCACTTGCTCCACTCCATAATCCTGCCAACCTTGCAGGCATAGAAGTGATGCGTACACTCTTCCCAAAGCTGACACAAGTTGCAGTATTTGATACCGCTTTTCATCAAAATATGCCGCAGTATGCAGCGCTATATCCATTGCCATATGAACTAAGCAAAACACTGCACATACGACGCTACGGATTTCATGGCACATCTCATAACTATGTGGCAAAAGAAGCGTCACAGATTATGGGCAAAGACCTCAGAGAACTCAATCTCATCACCCTGCACCTTGGAAACGGTGCCTCAGCTACTGCCATAAAATCAGGTATTAGTATCGATACTTCTATGGGTATGACCCCCTTAGAGGGCTTGATGATGGGTACGCGTTGCGGAGACATTGACCCTGCGATTATCGCTTATCTGAAAGAACATACAGACCTATCGATAAACGATATAGACAGGTTGTGCAACTTTGAAAGTGGTCTAAAAGGTATCTGCGGAACTAAGGATATGAGAGAAATTATTGAACACTCAGATCAAGGAGATCAGCGCGCTAGGCTAGCCTTGGAGATGTATGTCTATAGAGTCAAAAAGTATATTGGTGCCTATGTCGTTGCTTTGGGAAGGGTAGATGCGGTTATTTTTACCGGAGGCATAGGTGAACACGCTGCCCAGGTACGTGAAATGATCTGCGAAGGGCTAGAAGAGAGCATCTCATTGAAGATAGACAAAGTCAAGAACCAAGTAGGAGATCAGTCTATTCATAGTGATGAAAGCAAGATACAACTCTTTGTCATCGCTACCAACGAAGAGTTGGAAATTGCACGCCAAACACAAAAGATTCTTACTGAAACGCTATAAGGCTGCTTATTTCATTGCCCGCCATTTCAGAGATCTGAAATACTCCATTTCATGTATGGTAATGATACGAATCATATTCGTAGAACCACTGACACCTACAGGATCACCTGCGGTTAAAATATAACGACTGTTCAAGTCCAATACCCCTCGTTCTATACCTTGGTCTACTACTTCACTCATCATATTTTCCAAATTTTTATCATTGACTGAAAACGCGGGAACGACGCCCCATACAATGGTTAAAGATTGCGCTGTACGTCTGTCATGAGTAATGGCATAGATGGTTCTATCTGGACGGTAACGCGCCATTTTTTTAGCCGATCTTCCTGAGGAAGTTATCGTTAAAATTCCTGTTGCATCCAAACTTTGACACAAACGCACAGCAGATTCATTGATCTTATCTGCTGTATCATGCATGGAAAATATGTTTAGATGGTAAAAAGGGTAAAACGCTTCTGTTGCCCTTATCGTATTGACCATTGTTTCAACTGCCAAGCTTGGGTTGTGTCCTATCGCACTCTCTTCAGAGAGCATCACAGCATCAGCTCCATCCAATACGGCGTTGGCAACATCACTGATCTCTGCGCGTGTCGCACTGTCATTATTAGTCATAGAAAGCAACATTTGTGTCGCAATAATCACTGGTTTACTGGCATCATTGGCTTTTTTAACAATCATTTTTTGAACAGTAGGTACTTGATAATAGGGGATTTCTATGCCCAGATCTCCCCGTGCAACCATCAAGCCGTCACTTAAATCCAAAATCTCGTCAATATTTTCAACTGCGTCAAATTTTTCAATTTTTGCAAACAATTGGGTATCTCCCCCATATCCGGCTATCACTTCATGGGCATCTTGGATATCTTGAGCATTTTGAACAAATGAGATCGCCATAAAATCTACACCATTTTCTACACCCCAACGCATATCTTCCTTGTCTTTTTGCGTAAGGATACTGATACCTAGTCGTGTATTGGGAAAATTAACCCCTTTTTTTGAACTCAAAATCCCATCATTCATGATGACGACTTTTACGCTTTCACCGTAGACTTCTATGATTTTTGAACGGATACTCCCGTCATACAGATAGATAAACTCATCAACCAAAAGCCCATCAAGTATACTCTTCTGGTTCAATGTCAGACGATAATACCCTTGTTTTACCTGATAACCGACAATCTCCTCCTTTACAAATTCAAGCACATCTCCTGCTTTGAGTATAAAATCTTCTTCAAGCATCCCGATGCGTATTTTGGGTCCGCTGATATCTTGCAAAATACCGGTAATCAATCCAGTGTTTTCAATGGCTTTTCTGATGCGGCGAAGTACTTCAGAGTGATAATCATGTGTACCATGACTAAAATTCAAACGAAAAACATTCACCCCTGCAACTATTAGGGATTATATCTGCTCTAGTGAGTCTGAAGCTGGTCCGATCGTTGCTATGATTTTAGTTCGTTTTTTCACATTTTCTCTTTTAAAATGTTAATCCAGTAAATTGATAGCATCCAAATAATGTTGAGGCAAATGATATGTGTTGGAGACGACTTCTTCAATATCCAATAATTTAAATTCACCTTTTTGATACACAACTATTTTATTGGAGTTGTCTTTTTTTAGCAAATGATCCACTGCAACAATGGTAAAATCAAAAGCCATCAAACGATCATACACAGTAGGATTCCCTCCTCTTTGAATATGTCCCAATATACTCACTCTGGTCTCAAGCCCAACATCTTCTTGAAGCCACTGATGTATTTTGCTGGTACTTTTAGTGCCCTCTGCTACAATGGCCAGCACATATCTGCGCCCATTTTTAATCTCTTCTCTAAGACGTTTAGAAAGTAGCCCTCCTTCAAACTCTTTTTCAGGAATCACACAAACCTCAGCACCGCTTATCATGGCAGAGACTATTGCAAGATAACCGCAATCACGTCCCATCACTTCTACCAAAAAAGCCCGACTGAAAGAGGAAGCGGTATCTCGTATCTTATCAAGAGCGTCACGGATCACATTGAGTGCAGTGTCTACACCAAGACAATACTCTGTACCATAAATGTCATTGTCTATAGTACTTGGTATACCCACAAAGTTCAGTTCAAATTCAGAACTGAAACGTTCCATAGCACGAAAAGTCCCGTCACCGCCAAGGACTACAAGACCTGTTATACCGTGAGATTTAATATTTTGATATGCTTGTTCACGGTATTGATATTCAAAAAAACGTTTAGACCTTGAGGATCGTATGATGGTACCGCCATTATGAACAATACCCGCAACATCACTATGTGTCGCTTCTTTTATAGTATTATCGATGAGCCCTTCCAGCCCATCATAAATAAAATACGTTTTTTGATTCTTTTTATAGGCATAATCAACAAACTTTTTGATTGCAGGATTCATACCTGGAGCATCACCGCCTGATGATAGTATTGCTAAAGCCATGTTTCCTCCTCTTTGAAATAATCATTCTCTTCCACATCACTGCCCTTATGGTCTTGCATGTTTGCGTAGTTATTTTTCTGTTGAAAACATACGGTCATAATACTCTGCAGCCATACGACCGGAGTCAAAATCAATCTCGATATCCGACATAGCAGTTTTCATGATAGTAACCCACTCTCTTTTATTTTTGTAGTAAAGTGGTAAGACTTTTTGCTCAAGAATATCCATGAGATTCTTATTGTCGATCTTGTCCTGCTCCACAATCGGAAGAGTATGATCAACTGCGGGAATGGTAAAAGCATTCTTTCCATCTCTTGCAAATTCCGGATGCCAACCGTCATCTATAGAGAGATGAATCGAGCCGTTCATACTTGCGCTCATGCCACTGGTCCCACTAGCCTCACGGGTAAATCTGGGAGTATTGAGCCATATATCGCTGCCAAGCTTCAATAGACGAGAAAGCATGATCTCATATCCTACCAAAACTGCAATATTTTTATAATGATGGCTTATGGAAATAAGTTCATTAAATGCATCGATTGCACCGTAATCCGTAGGGTATGGCTTTCCGGCCCAAATGATTTGAACCGGCATTTCGGTATTTCTAATAAGGGCAACAAATCGTTCAAAATCATATTTGATGAGTCCTGGTCGTTTATACTCCGCAAAACGTCTTGCCCAGACGATCGTCAATATCTCAGGATCAAAAACCTTGCCGGTTTGATTGGCCACAGTGTCAAAAAGGATTTTTTTAAGGTGCATCTTGCGTGCATAAAGCTCATAATCCTCATGTTCGTCAAGTGCGCGAATCAGTGCTTTGTCTGTCCAAAACTTCTTGTTTTGCGCATTGGTAATGGAGATAATTTCACATCTGTCTTCAACATCTTTCCACATATCATTGGCGACTTTCCCATGTATTTTGGAGACTGCATTGGCTATCTTGGCACTTCGAAGTGCGCCGACAGTCAGACTGAAATTATCATCGGAGGTATAACCGGTGATGGTACGAATCGTATCGAGTGAATGACCGTTAAAGAAGCCCATCTCATGGAGGAAGTGGACGTTGTGTATCTCGTTTCCAGCCGCTTCTGGCGTATGGGTCGTGAAAACTATATGTTTACGAAGCGCTTTCATATCCTGATAGTGTTTGCCATAGAGTTCATAAACAAGAGGAAGTGCATGCCCTTCGTTCATATGATAGATATCGACTTTTCGTCCCAAAGCCTCAAGAACTCTTGTGCCCCCGATACCCAGTACAATCTCTTGCGCTACCCTTGTACGTTCATTGCCATCATAAAGTTTATGTGTGATGGTTCTGGAGAGATAGTCGTTTTTTTCACAATCCGTTGAGAGAAGGATGATAGGCGCAGTACCGAATATCTCGGGCCGAAGCAAATACGCTTTGATACGTACCTCTTCATTGTGGATTTTGACTGTTACATGGACATCAAGTTCCTCAAGAAAATAATAAAATTTTCTAGTATAGGTTGGCTTCAGGCTTCGGTCTTCATTACGGGTCTGATCATAATAGCCATAACTCCAAAGCATCCCTATACCGACCATATTTTGCTTAAGATCGTAAGCGCTTCGCATATGGGATCCTGCAAGAAAACCTAAACCCCCTGAATAGATCTTTAATGCCTGATCAATGGCAAATTCCATAGAAAAATAGGCAACACTGGTTTGGTATTTTTTATTAATATCATACGAATGGAGTTTCATGTTATCCCTTACTTGTTTCCGACAAAGACACACATATCAACCAGACGGCTGCTATACCCCCATTCATTATCATACCACGCAAGTACTTTAACCGTTTTCCCCTCTACTACGCTTGTCATATCCGGAACAACAATAGCGCTATATGTTGACCCTATAAAGTCACTTGAAACACGTTTATCCATATCAATTTCGATCAGGTCTGAAAAATGGGATGCCGCGGCTTTTTCAAAAGCACTATTTATCTCATCCACACTGACGACTTTTTTTAGGTTGACCGTCAAATCAACTATAGAAACATCCGGTGTAGGTACACGCATGGCATAACCGTTAAGTTTTCCTTTAAGCTGAGGCATTACCAATCCAATCGCTTTAGCTGCACCGGTTGTAGTAGGTATCATATTGACTGCTGCAGCACGTGCACGTCGTTTGTCTTTGGCATGTTTAACATCAAGTATATTTTGATCATTCGTATAGGCATGAATGGTAGTCATAAGACCATTTTCTATACCAAAAGTCTCATCAAGTACTTTACAGATCGGTGCAAGGCAATTTGTCGTACAACTTGCATTGGAAATAATACTTTCACCTTTATAGGCATCCGTATTGACATTTAAAACATAGGTAGGCGTATCATCTTTGGCAGGTGCCGACATTACTACTTTTTTAACTCCTCCGTGCAAATGTTTCTGTGCCATCTGGGTTGTTAAAAAAACCCCCGTACATTCTACAACAAGCTCCGCACCCTCAGAACCAAAATCAATCTTTTCTGGATCACGCTCAAAAAAGAGTTTCACTTTACTGCCATTAAGTTCTATTGTCGAATCATCAATGATTTTTGCATCAATTCCTATATGAACACTGTCATATTTAAATAGATACTCCAACATCTCTGGCTTTGATGTTGTATTCATTGCTACAAGCTCAATATCATCACGACCCGCAATGATCTTTGCGACGATCATGCCAATCCTTCCCGTTCCGTTAATTGCTACTTTTAATGCCATTTTATACTCCTTATTCAATATCATTTCATCATAATGTTTATAATTTAACTACCGCTGCCATTCTTATAGACTATCTAATAAAGATAACAATCCTATATCAATTACATCAGTATTTTGCATCCTTGATTAATTTGTCTTCATCTCTGACTCTATCCCTAAATCCATCCCATGCATGGGTTGGACTAAGTAAGGGCTGACTCTTATAGAAATTGGGCTGCATCGAAGCGATAATCTTTTCCAAAATGTCTATGGTTCTTTGGGTAAAGGGACCTTTGTTTAGCATCACACAGTCAGCACGATGAGAAATCGAAGCATCAATAATTTCTGCACGTGAAGGCAGATTTTTTTTCATTAAATTCTCAAGAATCTGTGTGGCATAAATTACTGGCGTATGTGCCGCCTCGCACAAATCAAAAATTTCACCTTGTACCGCTGCAAGATTTTCAAATCCGACTTCAATCGCCAAATCTCCTCTGGCAACCATCACAGCACCATTGCGCCATGAAGACAAAGCAGACAAAATATGGGGAAGATTATGTACACCCTGATTGGTTTCTATCTTTGTTACAATAGCTATATGTTCATTGTCCTTAAGCAGTTCTTTGAGGGTTTGTACATCTTTTTGCGTTTGTGTAAATGATATCCCTATGATATCCGCAAAACCGACAATATGTTGCAGATTTTCTTTATCATCCTCTGTAATAGCAGCGATATCAAGATACGAATCAGGAAAATTAATTCCTTTTTCTTCTTTTATCACAGTTCCATTGATATTTGCACGCTCAACTCTGCAGAGCAATTCATCCTCTCTTTGTTCTATCACTCTTAATTTTATTTTTCCGTCATCAATATAGACACGGTCTTGTTGTTTTAAATGCCTAAACAGATGCTTATCCATTTTTATGGATACAATAGCTTTAAAATGTTCATTTTCAATCACATGACCCAATTCTGTTCTCCCGCTTAATAAAATAATATCGCCTTCAAAAACCCTTATCTCGTCTGGAAGCATTTTGAAATTTGTTGGAGATGTGGTGATATATTGACGTTTTTCTTGTTGTATTTTTATCTCTGTTTTGGCAGATATCTCAACTTTTTTTCCACACTTAAGGATACATTTTTCTGTAGTCCAGGTATCAATTTTATAAAACCTTGTTTTTCTATCATGATCATTTATTTCTATCATATCTGCATGTTCCAGATTCCGATAAAAATCATCATCTACGGCAATAACAGCGTTTCTGTGTTCACCGTCCTCATCAATTAAATGCGTAATATTGCCTGTTTCAGGTACAAGCATAAATGTTTTCATATCTTTTGTACAAATTCTAAAAGGTTCTATTCCTTTTTTGATGTCACCAGTTCTTATCTTTGGACCGGCAAGATCTACATAAATCTTTAAAGGACAATCCTCTCTGTACTGCTGATTGATGTCATGAATCATCTGGGCCATCTTTTTCCATATTTCAGGTCTGTCATGTGCTGTATTGATTCGTACAGCAGTGATAGATTCTTTGTGAAGTACTTTCCTGAAATTCGTATCTTCAGCAGCATTACCCGGCAATGTCAGCATCACTGCATTTTTTTCTTTTTGGGATTTTATAAACGCACCTCGCGCTTCTATATGCAGATGTGCATCTACAGGAGAAAGTGCATCATGTTTGGCACTATCCTCTTTGCCCAACAAACATCCCAACACTTCCAATTCACGCTCAATCGTATAAAGAAGATGCATATGTGAACGACTGAGTGAAGAAAGACCATGCATCATCAATTCGACTTGTAAATTTCGTAAGTCATCTTTTTTAAGTGTCAGAAAATCCTGCATGTTAGAGTATGACATAGGATACAAACAAGTATCCGGTGCAGGTAAACGTCTTTGTAGTAGTTTTTCTTTGAGTATAATCAGTTTGCCATAAATATCTTTGATATTGTTCTTCATCTACTGTTTTTTTCCTTATGCAATAAGCTGAAAACTACTGTTCTCAATGATGAGTATAACTTTTATAACCTTTTTACATTTTATTTTTTGATAACATTTTTGTTACCTATAAAGTATTCCTTATATCTTCATGCCATTCTGATTTTTTTCAGATCTGTTACTTTGACGAAAACTAGGTATCTGTAATTTGCTGTTACCATTTCGTGTCATAAATTGTATAGTATTGTTCTATCGACCTAAAAGGAAAATGGCATGCAAAAAAGAGAATGTGATGTGTTGATAATAGGAGGTGGGCCAGCTGGAAGCGTATGCGCCATGACTGCCAAAATGAACTTCCCCACAAAGGAGATCTTAGTGGTAAGAGAACAGGAACTCCAAATGGTCCCTTGTGCTATCCCATATATCTTCTCCGAAACATTAGGATGTGTAGAAAATAATCTTGTTTCCTGCGCTCCTGCGCAAAAATTTGGGATATCTACCTTGATTGGGAGAGTAGAGAGTGTTGATATAGAGAAAAAAACAGCTTATATGGCAGAGTATGAGATATCCTTTGACAAACTGGTTTTTGCCACAGGATCCAGACCTTTCGTCCATCCTGCACTCAGCGATAGTTTGCATCTTAAAGGGGTATTCACTGTTCCTAAAAATGTACCCTATATTAGAGAGATGTTAGAGTATACCAACAACAAAAAGAGCGTTGTTGTCGTGGGCACAGGATTTATCGGGATAGAGATGGCGATGGAATTTGCCCAAAGCGGTAAAGAGGTGACCCTTGTTGGAAGGAGCAGACACATTTTAAAAGGTTCATTCGACTCAGAAGTTGCAACTATGGCTGAAGAGATCATACGCGCAGCCAATATCAACTACATTGGAGGCGAGGGAGTCGAGCAGATTATCCAAAAGGATGGTGCAGTAATCGGTATGAAACTCCAAAGCGGAATACTTATCGATACCAATATGGTTGTACTGGCAACTGGGTTTAAAGCCAATACAGATCTGGCAGAAAAGGCGCAAATGAAGTTTGGTCACTACGGCGGGATTTGGGTCGATGAGTATATGCGTACAGAAAACCATGATATTTTTGCAGTGGGAGATTGCGCTATGCGCAGACACTTTATTACAAAAGAACAATCCAAAGTGATGCTCGCCTCTACATCATCAGCTGAGGGAAGAGTCGCTGGAAGTTCACTCTACGGTGTCAAGTACCTTAAACATTTTAGCGGTACCATCGCGATCTTCTCTACGGTGATTGGAGATAGGGCCTTTGCATCTGCTGGCATCACTTATGAAGAAGCAAAAAACAGCAATGCAGATGTGGTTGTGGGCGCTTTCGAAGGAAGCAATCGTCACCCTGTAGCTATACCGGGTGCAAAAAAACAGTATGTAAAATTGATCGCGATGCGCAATGGAGGTCAAATCATCGGAGGACAGATAGTCGGCGGTGAAGAAGCTGGAGAAATGATCAATCTGGTAGGAATCATGATCGAAAAAGGAATGACGATCTATGAAGCCATGACAGTGCAAGTAGCCACCCAACCCAAACTTACCGCAGCTCCAACAATGTATCCACTCACCATCGCAGCAACCATGATTGCCCAAGAAATATCAAAAGGATATGTGCTGTAAGTATGTTGCCAGAGTTGAAAATTGGATAGATTAAAATGTTGTATTTTGAAGAATAAAGTGGTGGGTCGAGAGAGACTCGAACTCACTAAACAAATCTGTGAAAGCCCTTGTTTATGGGCGCTCACGTCATATAAAGTTAGCTGTTGGCATACAATTAACATACTTTTTTGGCAGAGTCTGCCAAACTGTTTTTTCATTAAAACCAAAAATAAAAGACTACAACATTTTTTATGTTACGCCAATTAAAATCACCAACACATCTCAACTATCTAAAAAACAGTTAAAATCTTAAACAGAAATTTATGTTTTAACCCTTAGAAAGGTGCCATCCTTTTGTGTGGGGACAGTGGTAGATGGTTAATGTGGTGTTTTGACTTGTCTTTAAAAAAGAGCGTGTCTTTTCTGCTTCTTCTCTTGTATTGTAGAGGTTTTTTGGTTGGTTATTTGCATCGGTACATTTGCAGATGGTATTTTGCTCTAAAGGATGATGCTTTGTCTCTTCGTATAGATTTTTAAAGTCTTTAGAAAATGCTACTATTTCGCTTCTTTCTAGCTCAAAATATGAAAGAATCTCTGCATCACTTTTATTGGCTATAAGAGGGTATTGGTTTTTAAGTAGTGCGAATGCCTCTTCTTCCTGTGTAAGTAAACTCTTTAACTTTTTTAACATTGCAAGCTACTCAAATCTTATATGTTCATAGTGATATTCTTCATTTGAAAAAGGCTCTACGATGGCAGAGATATCTTTAAGTCTGTAGTGTAATGGGTAACCTACCTTTGAGCCTTCTGCTGTACCCTCTAAGATAAAGTACTTTTTGTCATCTAAGAACAGACCTTTGAGATGTGAGAGCCTTTTGTCATTGATAGGGGTAATGACAAAGATATGATTGGGAACCAGTACAAAATAGGCTTCTTTCTTTAGGGCATGTAACATGGAGATAAGAAGATTGCTTTTATCGTCGCAGTCTCCAAAGTGATTTTGTATGGTTTTTTGTGGTGAGTTGGCTCTAAAATGGTTGACTTTATAGGGAATGCCTGTCACATAATCTAAAAGGCTTTGAACTTGGCAGAGTTCTGTTTTGCAGGCGCTTGTGAGTTCAAGGGCTTTGCTTTCTATCTCTTTTGAGCCTCGTACCGCGTTGGTATAAACACCGTCATCAAGACCGATTTGTGTTTTGTTTGAAATCTGTATGGCTTTGGCTGTCAGGTAGACAAAGCCCAGGAAAAAAAGTGCCATAATAACCAGAGAAATGGACTTAAGGGTTTTGTCACTCATCCGCAGGTTACATACTTTTTAAACTCAAGGAGACTTTTCCACTCTCCCTATCTACACTGAGTACGCGAATACTTGGGAGGTATTGGTTGATGCAGAGTACTTCAAGCGGGTGGGCAATGCGTGTTTCACTCATTTGAGAGAGGTGTATCATACCGTCATGTTTAAGCCCGATGTCTACAAATGCCCCAAAGTCTGCAATGTTTCTTACCACACCAGACACCACGCTTCCTTCATGCAACATGGAGATATCGGTTAGATCATCTTTAAAAGGAATGGCAGGCAACTCTTCTCTTGGATCAAAGCCAGGTTTGGCCAACTCTTTGAGGATGTCTTTGAGCGTCTCAATGCCAATGTTTAAAGTCTTTGCCAAGTACTTCTCGTCTTCTCTGTCAGAAATCTGCTGCAGTGCTTTGGCTGCGGAGTAACTCTCTGGGTGTATGCCTGTATTGTCAAAGCTGCTTTTTCCTTCGCGTATGCGAATAAACCCCGCCATCTGTTCATAGGCTTTTTTACCTAAACCTTTTACCTCTAGTAAGTCTGACTTCGTTTTAAAAGTCCCCACAGCTTCCCTATGTGCCACAATGCTCTCAGCCAACTTCGGGCCAACCCCCGACACAAAAGAGAGCAAAGAGACTGAAGCCGAATTGACATCTACGCCTACCCTGTTAACAATATCTTCTACACACTCTTCTAGTTTACGCTCTAAAAGTTTTTGTTCTACATCGTGCTGATACTGCCCTATGCCTAAAGACTTTGGGTCTATCTTCACCAGTGCTGCCATAGGGTCACGCACCCTCGCAGCAATGGAAATGGCACCCCTTACTGTCACATCTAAATCAGGATACTCTTTAGCTGCCACTCTGGATGCGGAATAAACCGACGCCCCTGCTTCGGAAACTACGGTGTATTTGAGTTTACCATCTAATTCTTGATTGACTTTGGAAAAAAATTCCTGTGTCTCTTTGGAAGCTGTCCCATTTCCTATGGCAACCCCTTGAATGTTGTAGGCTTTGACAAGTTCCAGCACTTTCTTTTTTGAACCCTCGTAGTCACTTTTAGGTGCAGTAGGAAAAATAAGTGCATGGTCTAGGTATTGTCCATTTTCATCAATAACAGCCAATTTACATCCCGTTTTGTAAGCAGGGTCTGCACCCAATAAAACTTTTCCAGTCACAGGGGGAGTCATAAGTAATTGGGTTAGGTTCTTGCCAAACACTCCAATGGCTGCCAAATCTGAACGCTCTTTAACCAGCGCGAAGACTTCTCTCTCAACAGAAGGGAAAAGCAAACGGCTAAAACCATCTTGATAGGCCTCAAAAAGAAGCGTTTTAGAAGTTCCCATATGTGCTTTGAGTTTATAGCGCTTCAGCGTATCGAAGTATCTGTCGGTATCGATGCTGATTTTGACAGAAAGTTCTTTCTCTTTTTCTGCTCTTTTTATGGCAAGGTAACGATGTGAGGGCACAAAAGCAATACGTTCCTTATGTGCCTTATACAGTTTATAAACCCCTTTTTCATCAAAGGTCTTAGTGGCTTTGCATTCTATGTTTCCGTGTTTGAGTGTCATCTCTCTTACGATGTTACGCTCTGTTGCAGCATCAGAAAAACGCTCAGCGATGATGTCCTGTGCGCCTTTTAAAGCGACATCTGCTGAAGTCACTTCACCACAGACAAAATCTTTTGCTTTACGCATAAATTCTTCATGGCTCAGTTTGCCAGACTGCAAAATATTGGCTAGGGGTTCCAAACCATTTTTAAGTGCCAAAGATGCTCTGGTATTTTTCTTCTCTTTAAAAGGACGATAGGCATCTTCCAGGGCTGTCATCGTAAGGGCTTGAAGTACTTGCTCTTTAAGCTGGGGACTAAGAAGTTCTTTCTCCGAAAGGATGTGCAGTATCTCCTCTTTTCGTTCAAGCAATCGTTTGGCTGACACATACACATCGTAAAAGTCCCGAAGCACCTCGTCATCTGCCCCGCCTGTCATCTCTTTTCTGTAACGCGCAATAAAAGGAATGGTTGCACCCTCATCAAGCAGTTTAATGATGTTTGTAATGGATGATTGAGAGAGTGAAGTTTTTTGTGCTAAGAGTGTGATGAGTTTTTGCATAAGTATCTTTAACTAGTATAAATTTTAGAACAGTATACAGACTTTAGACTTTGAGCTTTTCAAAGCATTTATGCTTCACAAAATTGAAAGACTTCCCATATTTCATCTTCTTTGGTTACCACAGAGTTGTAATTTTTTTGGGTCTAGACTAGTTTGAGAGGTATAAAGCACGAAGAAGGTACGATTCAATCGACACTATTTTTTAAACAAACCACACGATTACACGCATTTCTACACACATAAAAACCTAAAATCGCTAAAAAAGTGTCAAAAAACTGGCACAAATCAGGCACTAAAAAGCTCTACAATCTTACACCTTAGAAGAAAAACAGCGTATCAGTTTTTCAAGTGCTTCTGACCGTTTTACTTCATCCATTTTTTCAAGGTTAAGTATTTTCCACTTCACTGAAGGAAGTTGATCTATATTTTCGAAGGGCAAGAGACTCCAATCAGGATTTCCTTTTTTGAATCCAATCAAGAATGTCTTATGTCTTTTTGTCATCTTTTGATGCAAAAGTCCGATAAGTTCACTGCGCGTATCTGTCAAAACTTTAAGTTCAATAGGCTCAGTTGTCATACCTACAAATTGTTCTTCAAATATATGGCTAATATCTATGAGATTTGGTTGTAGCAGTTTGGAGATGGGTTGGCTTGAGCTAATAAGATAAATGATAAATACATCCATAAGAGAATCACTGATCCCTTCATTGTCAAGCAATCCCCTCACATCAAAAAAGTCTCTGGGGTGTTGACGGTCAAGTGCAGCACATATTTTACCTGCGTAGAGATCATCATGATGCACTACCAAAGTTTCTGCAAATCCAAATTCATCTTCTACTTTGGGGCTTACTGTTTGCATTGTAGGTTCTCTTACGGTTCCTCTCGTGACGGGTGAAGTTTCTATCTTGATGCGTACCCCATCTCTTTCAACTTGCAGCTTGGAGAGGCTGCCATCTCCTCTTTGCTCCAATCGATATACTTTTGTGCCTCTCATTCTTTTTTCAATATGTTGGGCAATTCTCTCAAGCGACTCTGCAATATGTTTTAAACTGTTCGTTCTGTCTTCAACCGGCAAATACATCAAATCAATATCCACGGAGAGTCTGGGCATATCTCTTTCAAACATATTGATTGCCGTGCCGCCTTTAAGTGCAAAACATTCTTCTTCATTAATGTACAGCAAGACTTCCAAAAGCAGCTGTACTTGTTTATAGTAAATACTGGAACGATCAAGCATTAAATTCTTTTGGTATAGTAATCATATAGGTTTTATGATAGCTTCCATTTTTTACAATCTGTAGTTTTCCTTCTCCGAGTGAAATGTCTTGATTGATGTATTTAGCCCAGGAGAAATTGTAATAGTTAGCAAAAAAGAGAAACAATCGTCTTATTTTTCTATTGGTACACTCTTGAAGCAGCTCATTGAGTAGTCTGGGACTCAATGTTGTTAAACCCTCAAAGATTTCTGCGACAAATTGAAAAGTGATTCCTTTATCACCCACAAGGTATAGAAGTTCAAGTATCGCTCGTTCTGGTGATGAGATGGTTATTTCCCAGTTGCGTATGGAAGTAGGATACTTTTTTAGACCACTTATTTTCCAAAAAGGTTTCTTATAAAAACTCAAATGCACCGTTTCTATTTGTTTTATCCACGCTGGCGGTGTCTTTTCTCCATACAACATAACAGTCTTTTCACTCGCCATTGGCAGATAGTGTGCAAAGCCTGAGAGATTTAGTGCAGTGAGCCCTCCTATATGAAAAGGCAATTGTGCAAGATGTTGTAGTCCAAGCACAGCTCCTTGCCATTCAAGAATAGATCCAGGTCTTATATAGGCACCTTCACTGACTTTAGTCAACCAGCCATTCTTCCTATATTTGTAAAGTAGCTGGGATGAATAGCCATTGGCTGTGAACCAAACACTCGGAGCCACAACTCCATCAGGCAACAATTGATATAGTTGTTTTAGTTTTAATTCATTTTCTAAACTCATGGTTTATATTCTATCATATTTTAGAACTAATTAGATCATATTGGTTTTATTTTTAAAAAAAAACTAAACTGTAAGTTTATTTAAATGTATATTTAAGAACTACAATTTAATTAATAGTGTTATATTACGAATCATTACTTTAGATAAAATAATGTTTATTCTATTAAATTTTGGAATTGATATCATTAAGAGTGCTGGGGAGTTGTAGCCATTTTTGAAGATTGCCAATAATGAGTCATTCATTTGAATTTAAACAAGAATGCACAGACATGGATACTTGAAAAACACAAGGAAGATTTGGTATGCTGTCCTCATACATAAAGGAGTTTCCGTGCAAAATCAAAGCGAAATAATCACTACTGCAGGTGCAGAAATGGCAAAGATTATCTATGGAACAGCCTGGAAAAAAAAACGAACTGCCGAACTGGTCATACAAGCAGTAAAAGTAGGCTTCAGGGGAATCGATACCGCTTGCCAACCCAAGCACTATGCAGAGCCTCTTGTCGGAGCTGCATTGATGGCACTTAAAAGCTCAGGCATCAAACGTGAAGAGCTTTTCATCCAAACCAAATTCACACCACTTTCCGGGCAAGATCAAAACACGGTACCTTATGATAAAAATGCATCATTGCCTATGCAAGTTGCACAATCCTTTGAAACTTCCAAAACAAATCTAAATACTAAATATATCGATTCGTTTTTACTGCATTCCCCACTCTCTCCTTTTTCGGATCTTTTAAGTGTATGGCGTGCGATGGAAACCATCCATAAACGCGGTGAAGCCCTCAGGTTGGGTATCAGCAACTGCTATGACCTGGAAGTGCTGCAGCATCTTTATAATGAAGCAGATATCAAACCTTCTATTGTACAAAATCGTTTTTATCGCGACAGCGGCTACGATGCTACTTTGAGGGAATGGTGCGCAACACACAACATTGTCTACCAAAGCTTTTGGAGCCTGACTGCAAATCCGCATATATTGGAAAGTAAAGAATTAATAGCACTAGCGATGAAATACCGAAAATGTGAAGCTCAAATCTTTTTTGCTTATTTAATCTCTCAAGGTATAGTGCCTCTGAGTGGTACCACTTCACTAGAACATATGCTGCAAGATCTTGAAGCCACAAGTCTGACACTAACGCCGGATGAGATATCGGGTATCTCCTCTCTTTTACTTTCGGATAAGCTTTGATGCGACACTTAATGCTATTGTAATTGGTGAAAAAGCCAAAGAACCATTACACCATATTGGCCATCTTCGCGCTATTAAAGGCAAGAGCTTAGGGAGAAAGTGATATTAAGCTGTTGCAATATGGTAAACACACCTCAGTTGTATAAAAATAATGATATTATTTCATATTGAAGGAGATTTATGGTTAATTTAAAATTATTTGTATTAATTTTTATTTCTTTTTTATTGATTCAAGGCTGTTCTTCTAAAACGGAACCTAATATGGAACCCAATATGGAACCCAATATGGATCACATTGTGAAGAAAATAGTTAAAGTTGAAACACCTAATGGAAACTATACGGCAGTTAATAAAAAAACTGGAGCATATGGTAGATATCAAATCACGCCAGCTACGGCAACATACTATTCACAAAAACTTGATATCAATGATTATCGTTGGAAAGAGCCAAAGAACCAAGATAAAATTTTTAAAGCCTTATTATCAGACAATATTAGATGTCTTCGAACAAAAGGTCATAAAATTGATGCTTTTACAGTTTATGGAGCTCATCAACAGGGGGCTACGGGTTTTGATAATATAATAAAAAACAGAAATTTGAATGATGATATGTATGCAAAATTAAGAAGAAATATTCCTGCAGAATATAGAAATTGTAAAGATGAAGAACTTTGTAAAGTTTGGGTAAGTTATTGGAAAAAGAAACTTAGTTGATTTAAGTTCCATCGATTGAATTACAATCATAGAAAAAAGAGTGATAAACCCCAAATAGACCAAGGTCATAAAAGTGACTGTGCCAATTTTGGGTAGTGTTCAAGATTCCGTGTCAGCATCGGGTAATTCCTAAAATTGTATCATAAATTTAAAGCGTCATAAAGCCGTCCATCGAAATGGATGGCTAACTGAGAGATTGTAAGACTCCAGTTTCGTATCGGCATCGTCCACTTCTTCTGAGTATTTTGAATATCTAAATGTTATTCTGTAGTCCCTCAAAAAGTTTATATTCACTCAGAGTAGAATAAAACTTTGGTTGTCGATCACTTACATATGCTTCTTAAATGTGGAAATACCTTTGTAATGCCATAAGAAGATTTACTCTTTTTTTGCATTTCAGGTTTAAATTTTGGAATCACGATAAATACACAAATGTTCTATATATTATAAGGATGTTTTATAGTCAAATAAAATTGAATACTTAAAATAATCAGCAAAATATAAAGGATCTAACATGAAGAATTTATTACTACTTATAGCACTCGGCTCTACGACCCTACTTTCTGCGGCTCCTATGTCAAATACAAATACCAACGAAGACGTACGCCAAAAAAGAGACATGATACATCAACGTACTCAATCTCAAGAACAACAAAGACAACCCCAAATACAAATCAATCAAAGAGATGTCCAAAGGGTTGAAGCAACAAGAACCAAAAATATGCAAGAGCAGCCTCAACGAACCAGACAGTATCAGGAACAACAAAGACAAATTGCACAACCTGCTTATCAACAAGATATACAAAGAGAACAGACCGTACTTAGCTTTTCACCAGAAGAACGAGAAAGACGGATTACTAAACGCGTCAGCCAAAGTGATAGTATCCAAAGAACTTTCAGAACACACGCAGAGTTTAAACATGCGAGACCGCATTTAATAACCGACTATTATCATATATATCACAAGAGGGACTATATACGTCGTCACAATATAAGACAAACAGGATTGCTATACTTCATCGATGGCTGGTATTTTATTTATCAGGACAGACATGCACCTTTTTATGATCAATATGGCTATTTTTATGGATTTTTCAATCAATTTGGCTACTACTTTGAAGGTATCTTTTATTCTTATGACAGATACTATACTTATGAAGATAGATTAAGAGGAAGAGGACTTTTTGATGACAGATATTATGAACCTTATCTTGAGGATGACTATGATGACTGGTATGACATATATGATGACCCCTATTACAATTAGGTAAAAATGATGTCAGAGATACTGGCATCCTCTCCGAGAGTGTAATAAATTCTGTGTCAACACCTAATTTTGCCTAAAATTATATCACAATCCTAAAGCATCCTTGAGCCTCTCCTTGAAAAATATGTTGAGCTGAGAGATCGTAAGACTCCAATTACGTATGGGCATTGTCCATTTTTTCTCAGCATTTTTTATCCCGGCAAACAGTAATTTCAATAAGCTGTTGTCGTTAGGGAAGGCACCCTTGGTCTTGGTCAATGTCCTAAACTGACGATGGACAGACTCAATAATATTGTTGGTATAGATAATGCGTCGGATAGGTTCTGGGTAC
>JAABRH010000025.1 GCA_011391015.1 Sulfurovum sp. | reverse complement strand
TTAATTTTATATGAATTTTAACTGTGATGATAAAAATACGACACAATGTCATATTTTTGTTCCTTATATCACCGCACTTAGAGGCGAGGGTTTACGGAATGTGGGCTAAACTATAAGCTCTCGGGAATCTTATCTAAAATCTTTTGATCTCCAATAATCCTGAAGAGTTCATCACTCTCAACAATCTCTTGTTCTATCAGCTTAAGTGCCAAGGCTTCTATTTTATGCCAGTGCTCATCCACTAATTTTTCTGTATGTTGTTTTGCTGTATGCATCCAATGTAAAAATCTTTTTTCAATTTGCTGCTCCAAAAAATAATTGTCTAGGCTGTTAACAGCATTTAGATTAATGTAACCTAGTTCTTTATCCATTCCAAGAGTTGAAATAGCAGCATAAACTTGCAATGAAGCCTGAGAAAGATCATTTGATGCACCGCTGTCCATATGCTCGCTTCCTCTCTTTTTTACATGGGAAACACGACCCGCAAGAAGGATACAAATATCGTGAAACAACTCTTCTTTTGTAACATTTGAGAACTGATCTTCATCATTATAGGAAACAAAGCCGAGCATCTTACTTCGTGGTGCGATAGTGACCTGTTCTATTTTAATGTGTGGCAAAAGTAAAACCGAAAGGACTGCATGCGCTGCTTCATGATATGCAGTCATTTTGAGTTCTTCTTCCAGACTTTCTACCATTTGTTTTTCTATTTTATGCCCATATTTAATAATATTGATCTGTTCTATTAGTATATCTTCCGTGATAAGTTCCTTGTCCTGTTCGACCACACTGAGCGCAGCCATACGTCCAACTCTTTCGAGCTCCAACGCGCTCATCCCTGCGATATAGCGTACAATACGCTCAATATCTATTTTTGTGTCATGCGGTTTTTTCATAATCTTTTCTATAAAAAATCTTCTAGCATCCTTATCGAGTTCTGACACTTCAACCAAAAAGTCAAGTTTCTGGGCTGAAGTCAGAACAGGATCTATTTCATCAAGGCTTTCAGCTGTAGCAATGGTGAATACCATTACGTTTACAGATTCTAGTACTTTTGCAATATCTGAAAATGAAACATTTGTAATAGCGCCCTGCATAATGCCTTTAGTGTCTATGTCTTCAATAATGACCACGCAAGGTGCATGCTTGGATGCAATTTCATACACTTCTTTAATATAGGAAAGCTCAAAAAGTTTAGAACCGGATATTTCAATATAAGTAAGTCTTGCTTCTTTTACAAAAGCTTTTGCAAGCATGCTTTTACCTACACTGACAGGCCCATAAAGCAGTAGCCCTTTGGGAATGGTCACATCAAAAGGTTCCAACATTTGAGGATTTTTAATGATCTTAATAATCCCCTTAAGACGCTCTTTAATATACTTATGTCCCACAACGTCATCAAAACTAATTTCAGACTTTTTTAGCTTTGGTGAATCTTTTATTTTTTTAACTGCCATTATTTACCTTTATTTATTTATGTGTATAAATAAATCTATCTTTTTTAAATTTTAGCATAACTCTCTCTTCAATGCTTACCTTCTGAACATTTTTGACGCATTTAGCTATGCTATAATATTCAAAACAAAAGGCACAGCATGACCCATCAACTTTCCAATCCTGTGATAAAAAACTTGGTTAACCGCTTAAGAGCATCTCATATTGATGCCTTACGTTTTCGTCATATCGTTCATGAGCTAGCCAGATTGTTGGCTTACGAGGCACTTAAAACAGAGATACTTGTGGATCAGACCATTGAAACATGGCAAGGAAAAGAAGCATTTGGATTTATCAATGAGGAAAATTTTGTGATTGTTACCATTTTACGTGCAGGGCTTCCAATGCTGGAATCCATTGGAGCGCTTTTTCCTAATGCCTCTTCAGGTTTTTTGGCCATGAAACGAGATGAAAAAACGCATCAAAGTGTACTTTACTATGACCGCATACCCGAATGTAAAGACAAAACAGTTCTGCTTGTTGACCCCATGATAGCAACAGCTGGTTCGCTTTGTGATGCACTATCAGTGATTGAACACAAATTGCCAAAAAAGATCATCTCTCTCAATATTATCGGTTCTCCAGAAGGAATAGCCATACTTGAACAAAAACACCCAAATGTAGAAATATTTATTGCGCAGATTGATAAAGGACTAAATGAACATATGTTTATCATGCCAGGTCTAGGAGATGCTGGTGATCGTTCATATAACACAACAGAACCCTCTAAATAAAACAATATTATCAATAATTTCTCTTTCATAAGTAAAATCAATTGATTATAATAGACAGGATTATAGAAATATCCCTCTGGCAGTATCAAACCTATTGCTAATTCAGTGCCTATTAAGAGAGTTTTATCCATAATCACACTATCAAGACTAAATTTAAAGGCAACTTTATGGAAAGAAGAGATTTTTTTAAAAAGGCAGCGGTTGTAGCCGGAGCTGCTGCTATCGGTGTACAAACTGCAGAAGCTGGCACTACGAAACAACCGATTGATGATCAGAAGATAGCAGAGGTTGCTTTTCCAGAAAAACGACCCTTGATTATGTATTCCGACAGACCACCTTTGCTTGAGACGCCCAGAGGGTTTTTCACTTCTCCAATCACTCCCAATGATCTCTTTTTTGTACGTTGGCACATGCCGGATATTCCTACCTATATCGATCCGGCTACACACACGATTCATATCAATGGATTTGTTGAAAAAGAGATGCATATCACTTTAAATGATCTCAAAACCAAATTTGAACAAGTAGAGATCACTGCCGTTCTTCAATGTGGTGGTAACAGCCGTTCTGCCTTTGTACCTGTTGCTGGCGGTATACAGTGGGGGTCTGGCGCTATGGGCTGTGCAAAATGGAAAGGCGTACGCTTACGTGACATACTTGATGCAGCCGGTCTCAAAAAAGAAGCTGCATGGATAGGCTTCAACGGTAAAGAAACAGCTGCATACTATGAAACACCTAACTTTGTACGAGAGCTTCATCTTGATGAACTAGACGATCAGATCATCTTAGCCTATGAGATGAATGGCGAGGATCTTCCTTATCTGAATGGTTATCCGTTGAGACTTGTAATTCCAGGGTATTATTCTGATTCATGGGTAAAGATGCTTTCAAATATTACTGTCACAGATACCTATAAAAAGCTTTTCTTTATGGATATGGCGTACCGTGTACCCGATAATGAATGTGAGTGTGAAACACCTGAAAAAGAGTATCCAAAAACTAAACCTATTACTAAAATGAATGTCAAATCAGTCATAGGCTACCCGACAAAAGAATCCGTGGTCAATCACGGTTCTCATGTTGTAGTAAGAGGTGTTGCATTTGACAGCGGTCATGGCATCAAAGAGGTATTGGTCTCGATTGATGAGGGTAAAACATGGAATGCTGCTATCTTAGACAATGGTGAAGCAGGTAACTATGCATTTAGAACTTTTAGGTATCCATTCAAACCGTCTGTTTATGGCAAACTAACCATTATGACTAAAGCAATCAACAATGCCGGAGAAGCACAGCCTTTTGCCAAAGATATCAAATGGAACCACGGCGGATATAAATACAATGGTATCGATGAAGTTACCGTAGAAGTCATATAAGGATCGTAGAATGAAAAAAATTATAATTGCAGCTCTCATCGCAGTACCCTTGTTTGCACAAGTGAATGAAAAAATAGAAGTACCTTATGTGGCTTTTCCTATCAAAATGGGTAATAATTTTGATGCAGTTCAAGCTAACTGTTTAACCTGCCACTCCTTTGGATACATCATCAACCAAGGCAGACAGTCTAAAGCGTTTTGGCGTGAAAAAGTAGATAGGATGATCATCCATTTCAAAGCGCCTATGGATGAAGCGGCGGCTGTTGCCACCACAGACTATCTCTTCGAGCATTACGGAAACGGTAAACTCAAATAAGTTTTAAATCCGCCTCTTTAGGGGCGGATCTTGCAGATTAATTTAATACTCTCGTCTTCTTTCTTCCCGATTTACTCTTTCACGTGTCTCAGTTCTTTGTGTTCTTTGGTCTGGTTCTCTTGTACGTTGAGTACCAGATCGATCATAAGCAGTGTTAGAGTTTACATTTCGTTGCGTATTGGTTTTATAATTAGATCCATCGGTACCTCTCTCTCTTCTTTGCACCTGTTCTCTTGTTCTGTCATTCGCATTTACTGAACTATTTCTGTATTGGTTTTGTGTCTGTTCTTTTGTTCGAATAGTGTTTCCATAATTTTGACGTGACAAATCTCGTGCCTGTGTTTTATAGTTTTGATTACGTGTCATATCTCTGTTGTACTGAGTTTTATTGGCTCTGTAGTGACTTGAACGCATATAGCTGTCTCTAGTGTTATAATACCCATATCTTCCATCTACAGCACGGTAACTACGGCCATTATAGTAGCGATATCCTCTATTGTAATAGTGTCCGTGACCCAATCTTCTTCCACCGTAATAGTAGTATCCATTTTGATAATATCCTCCGTAATAATACATTCCTCCATAATAATAATACGGTACACCATAATAATACGGGTAAGCATAACTCACAAGCCCAATCGTTGCAGTCGGACCGTAATAAGGTGTTTCATTGTAGTAACCGCCATAATAAGGCTGCTCAACCACTGTTGTACAACCCGACACAATAAACACAGAGGATGCAGCAGCAATCACTCCCAATAGTTTTGTTTTTTTCAACATATAGATATCCTTTTTTTAAGCATCATAGCATACTAATTGTGTTGATAAAGTGTAGTGTGGCTAGAGATTTGCAACACTACATTGTAAAATATCTTATTTGGATATAATAGCAAGAAAATTAAAGGAAGTTTGATGTGCGACTTCAATACCTTGAGCCAAGAAGAAAAACAACTTTATCATGAAGCACTGTTACACTGCGCCCAGAACTTTGGCGGTAAAAATTTTTTTCTTCACCTGCTTGAAGCCATTCGTCAGACAAAACCGCATCCCCTACTAGCTAAAAACAGTGAATTCACAATAGAACTTGGCACTATCACGTGGAACAAAGTCATCTTTCAGGACAAGCTTCAATTTCTCCTTAAAGCACGCATCAACGAAAGCAAACAAAACAACTTTCTTCCTTCACCCAACGAGAAAAACTTTAAAAAAATACTCAACATCGTACGTACCCTCAAGCCTATTGTTTTTCATGTCAAACCAAGCAGGAAAGAAGACGGTGCAGGATTTTTCTTTCAGCCTTTTGACAGTATCGATGAACACACCGTCAAACTGAATCCACTTTTTGATGCACTCTTTTTCTGTTCAGTCGATACGGTAAAAAAAGTACTGAACTACGACGCAAAAGCATAACAATGGCAGCAGGACAAAAAAGAACAGAGATCAAATATGGATTGAACGTAGGGGTGGTCCTAAAAGAAGATCAGCCCACAGGCAGACTCACTTACGGTAAAGTACAAAAGATTCTCACAAATTCTGCCACCCATCCTCATGGTATCAAAGTACGTTTACATACAGGAGAAGTGGGGCGAGTAAAAGAGATAGTGTAAGAGACAATATGCCGGTACAAATCACGCTACAAATAAAAATGATACACCGATGAGAAAAATCATTGTAGCACAGTATAAACGTTCTATCTTTTATATGGAAATCATAGCACTCATCCTATTGCTTGGTCTTGCTTATAATTTTATCCCTTCAAAAAAAGGCACGCAAACCTTTTATATCCCCTCCTCAGATATCAATACCACCATAAAAACATTACTGGAAAACGGCTATGAAATGACTGCTATTGACAGATGGGTTTTAGGTTTGAAAAAAATACCCGATGAAGGCTGGTATACCACTAAACCAAATAGATGCGGACGAATTGCTTTTTTTTACACACTTTACAAACAAAAAACAGATGCACTGATGGATGTGGTGGTCTTTGCAGGAGAAACCAAAGAGGAACTATGCACTCGACTTGCCAATGATATGAAACTGGACAAACAAAAGCTTCTTGAAGTCTACAACAGCCTAGCACTTTTTAAAGAGGCAGACATTTTGGCTCAGCGCTACACCCTTGCGCGCAAAGCCAATGAAACAACTACCATGCGGTACATCTTTATGATGTCCCAGCGTACACTGGGCACCTTCAAACAAGCCCATTTTAGAAAACCACTCAGCATTACCGAACTTAAAATTATTACTATCATCGCATCCATCATACAAAAAGAGAGTAATGCTGTTGAAGAGATGCCTCTTATCTCATCGGTCATCTATAACCGCTTGGAAAAAAAGATGAGATTGCAGATGGACAGCACCCTGAACTACGGTGCCTTTTCACACACCATCGTCACACCTGAGCGTATCAAAAATGACACAAGCAGCTACAATACCTACAAATACAAAGGCTTACCGCCCCATCCGCTAGGCACAGTCACACTTGATGCACTCAAGGCTTCCATGAATCCAGCCATAAGCGATTATCTCTATTTTATGCTCAATGAAAAAGGCAAACACGACTTCAGTGCAGACTACACAGAACATATCGGACATATCAAAACCTTTCGGGCATATCAAAACGAGAAAAAAATAAAAGAAGAAAAAGCATTAGCAGAAAAAGATACAAACGAAACAGTAAAGTATTTTACTCCCAATCCTTTGGGTGATTTGAGTGTAGAGATCGATTGGAAAAAAGTAAAACTCTAAAATTCTTTGTATTTCCCATCACGATTGTATGCTATAATTGCTTTCAATTCATAATCAAGGAAATTAAATGAAAAAACTCAACATCAAACTCTTGGTACTTGCGGGTGCTAGTATCTTGCTTGCGACAGGTTGTGCCAATAAAACACAAACAGGTGCTGCTATCGGCGCTGGCTCAGGAGCACTTATCGGTCATGCAGTAGGTGGGAACAGCGGTGCATGGGCTGGTGCTGCTATTGGTGGTATCGGTGGTGCGCTCATCGGTAACAATGAAGACCAAAAAGATCAAGCCAGAGCATCTGGGTATTGATATTTCTCCTTACGTTCTAAAAACGTAAGGGATCTCTTTCTTAACTTCTTACTATCAGTTTGTGTTCTTTAATACTGGCGATCAGCTTAGAAATATAACCTACTTTCTTCACTTCTTCGGCTTGTGAATCAACCGCTTTGAGGTTAAATATATCCATTTTTTTATCAAGATAGCTCGTGTTAAAAATACCTGCGATAAAATCTTCATCTCTTACAATCTCTCTATGTAACGGAAGGTTTGATACGATACCTTCGATATAGAACTCATCCAGTGCTCTTCGTGCTTTTTTGACTGCACCTTCCCAATCCAGTGAAGAGACAATCAGTTTCCCTATCATTGAGTCATAATTGGGCGGGATAGTGTAGCCAGCATAGGCACTTGAATCTATCCTTACACCAGGACCCCCTGGTGTGATGTAGGTATCAATCTTTCCTGCTGAAGGCATAAAGTTTTTTTGCGGATCTTCGGAGTTGATTCTAAATTCAATCGCAAAACCTTTTAGTCTGATATCTTCTTGCAAAAATTTCAGCTTGTCCCCTTCAGCGATCTCTATCATTCGTTGGATCAAATCGATACCGGAGATAACCTCTGTCACAGGGTGCTCTACCTGTACTCTGGTGTTCATCTCAATAAAATAGATATTGTCCTGCTCATCAACCAAGAACTCAACCGTTCCCACACTCTCATACCCCAGTCTAAACATCGCTTTGGTTGAAACACGATAGAGCTCTTTTCTTACTGCATCGTTGAGTCTTGGCGATGGTGCGATCTCAATCACTTTTTGGTGTCTTCTCTGGATAGAACAGTCTCTATCACCCAAATGCACGACGTTTCCATATTTGTCTGCAACAATCTGCACTTCAATATGTCGTGGATTTTGCACATATTTTTCAATAAAAACTTCCGTTCTTCCAAAGTACTTCATCGATTCGTTTTGCGCTGAGTCAAACATATCGCTAAAATCTTTTGCTTTCAGGACGATACGCATCCCTCTACCGCCGCCACCAAATGCTGCTTTGATGATAACAGGAAAACCTATCTCAGTGGCTATTTTCTCACCCTCTTTTTTGTCCAAAACTGGCTCGTCTGTACCTTCAAGTACAGGAACACCGATTTGCTTCATGGCTACTTTTGAAGCCATTTTGTCACCAAACAGTGCGATATGCTCAGGTTTTGGCCCGATGAAAATAATATCATTTTGAGCACAAGACTCTGCAAATTCTGCACTTTCAGACAAAAATCCGTATCCGGGGTGGATGGCATCACAGCCTGCTTTTTTTGCTAGTGCAATAATACGCTCACCATCAAGATAAGCTTGAAGCGCATTTCCCATCATCGGGTAACACTCATCGGCTTTTCTTACCCAGATACCCTCAACATCCACTTCTGAAAAAATAGCGACACATTTGACATTGAGCTCTTTACATGCCCTGATGATTCTTAGGGCTATCTCACCTCTGTTTGCGATGAGGACTTTGGTAATTTTTTTATGTTCCATACACTCTCCTTCTGTAAAAATTAGTTTGTCATATTATAAACTGTTTTGAGTATTAATTCTTCACTATTTATGCTAATAAAATTATCTAAATTTGCTTATTTTACTTTCAAATTGTGCTAAAATAAAAATATGAAAAGAAAAACCATGCAAAAACGGGTGCAAATTGCGAACGATATTATGTTTTATATCTACACGCACATTGAAACAGATATCAATATGGATGAACTGAGCAACGATTTGGCTATCAGTAAATTTCATATGCACCGTATCTTCAAAGAGGTTTTTGGTAAAAATATCTACGAAAGCATCAAATCCATACGACTTCAAAAAGCCTCCAATCTGCTTCTTACCAATAAATTTTCAACCATTTCAGAAGTAGCCAATATGTGCGGATATAGCTCTCAAACCTCTTTTATCCGTGTATTTAAAGACCGCTTCAATATGACGCCCAAAGAGTGGAAACAGGGAGGCTATAAGCTCTATTCTCAACATATCCTAGAGCAATCTCCGCAAGCAGTCCTCTCAACGGCAACCTTTGATCATATCGAACCCACTATTGTAGATATGCCAGAATTTCACAGTTACTACATCAGAAATCGAGGATACAATGTCAACATAAAAGATATCTGGCAGAAACTTCAAACATGGGTATTTAGTAACCACATCACCCGCTTCAAGCAGATAGCACTTTTTCATGATAACCCAACCATCACGCCACTTAGCGAATGTCAGTACGTTGCCTGTATCGTCCCTGAAGGAGAACAAAAAATAGACAGTGACAGACTGCCCAAGTTTAATGTAGCTTCAGGTGTGTATGCAAAGTTTGATCTTAAAGGGGAGGCTGGGGATTTATTAAAATTTACACACTGGGTCTATCATGAGTGGCTTCCAAGAAGTGAGTATGAAACCACCACGAAGCCCTCTTATGCCATCTATCATAAAAATCATTATCTCACAGAGGGCAATGATTTTGATCTAAGCTTTTATCTTTCTATTGCCTATTAGGCTTTACCTCAAAGTAAAGCCATTTTATTTATAGTTTTACGCAATATTCGTGACTATCTTACCGTTTTGCACATCAAAATCAACCCGTGACCCTTCTACCACCTTATCTTCAAGTATCAACTCAGCCAAGGTATCTTCCACTACTTCATAAAGCGCTCTTTTGAGAGGTCGTGCGCCATAGACCGGATCGAACCCTGCTTCGGCGATGTAAGCTTTTGCACCTTGAGTAAGCGTGATGACTATGTCACGCTCTGCAAGTTTAGACTGGATACCTTTAAACAAGATGTCAACGATATTTGTGATTGCATCCAAATCCAGCGGATTAAATATAACCTGATCATCCAAACGGTTCAAAAACTCTGGCTTAAAGTTGCGTTTGAGTTCATCATTTACGGCTATTCTTCTCTCTTCTTTGTCTGCAATGGTCATGATCTTGTCTGAAGCGATGTTGGATGTCATGATGATGATGGTATTTTTAAAGTCTACCGTCACCCCTTTGTTGTCCGTCAAGCGTCCGTCATCAAGCACTTGCAAGAGTGTATTGAACACATCAGGGTGTGCTTTTTCAATCTCATCAAAGAGTACCACCGAGTATGGTTTTCTTCGTACCGCTTCAGTGAGCTGTCCACCCTCTTCATACCCCACATACCCTGGAGGTGCACCCACAAGGCGTGAGGCAGCATGTTTCTCCATATACTCAGACATATCGATGCGTATGAGTGACTTCTCCGAGTCAAACAAAAACTTCGCTAACGTTTTAGCCACCTGTGTTTTACCTACACCCGTTGGCCCAAGGAACATAAAAGAGCCTATAGGACGGTTCAAATCAGAAAGCCCTGCTTTGTTTCGTTTGATAGCTCGTGCCACTGCTTTGAGTGCTTCTTCCTGCCCTACTACCTCTTCTTTGAGGATGCTTTCTATGGCAAGTATCTTCTCTTTTTCACCCTGAAGCATCTTAGAAACAGAGATACCTGTCCAACGGCTGACGATGCTTGCGATCATCTCTTCATCCACAGAGTTTTTAAGCAATGTGCCCTCAGACATCATCTGCACCCACTTCTGCTCCAGTGCTTGCAGTTTAGCCTGTTCAGCCGGAACTTGCCCGTATTCAATCTCGGCAGCTTTATTGAAGTCACCATCACGTTTTGAAAACTCTGCTTGTGTTTTTAACGACTCGATGGCACTTTTAACTTCTGCAATGTTGTTAAATACTTCTTTTTCATTATCAAACTGATTTTGAAGTGAGACACGTTTTTCTTCCATGTCTGCCAACTCTTTTTCTATCTCAGCGATGCGCACCGTATTTTTCTCACTCTCCTCCATCTTAAGCGCTTCTTTTTCAACCTGCACGGTTGAAATCTCGCGTTTTATTTTAGACAAATCAGTCGGCTCGGACTCTATCTGCATTTTAAGTTCTGCTGCAGCTTCATCGATGAGGTCGATGGCCTTATCGGGTAAAAACCTGTCTGTGATGTAACGGTCGCTCAGTTTCGCCGCTGCAACTAAAGCTGAATCGGTTATCTCAACATTATGATGCACTTCAAGTCTGTTTTTGATACCTCTTAATATCTGCAAGGCTTCGTTAATGCTGGGTTCATCCACTTTAACAGGCTGAAATCGTCTCTGAAGTGCGGCATCTTTTTCAAAGTACTTTCTGTACTCTTTGAGTGTAGTCGCCCCGATGGTATGTAACTCTCCACGCGCAAGAGCAGGTTTAAGGATGTTTGCTGCATCCATACTGCCTTCACTCGCACCTGCACCTACAATGGTATGAATTTCATCGATAAACAAAATGACGTTGCCTGACTGCTTGACTTCATCTACGACTGCTTTGAGTCTGTCTTCAAATTCACCTCTATACTTTGCTCCGGCAATCAGTCTGGACATATCTAATGAAATCACACGCATATTTTGCAAACTAAGTGGTACTTCTTTGTTGACAATGCGCTGTGCAAGCCCTTCGACGATTGCCGTTTTACCCGTTCCCGGTTCACCTATAAGGATAGGGTTGTTTTTGGTTTTTCTAATCAGTATCTGCATCACACGCTGCACCTCTTCATCTCTGCCGATGACGGGATCGAGTTCACCGTTCAGTGCTTTTTGATTGAGGTCTATGCCGTACTGCCCGAGTGCTTCAAGTGTCTCATCACCAGACTGTGAATCTATCTGTTTACCACCTCTTATGCTCTCAAGCGTTTTCTTATATTCATTCATATCAAGATACTTGCCAAGCGTCTGCTTGATGAAGTCTTCTCCAGCATTTGCCATCAGCCATGCATCTACTGCCAGATACTGGTCACCGTTAGCGGTCATGACACCTTCTGCATTTTGCAAAGAACGCACCAACTTTTGTGAAAGCTTGATATTCTCTTTCGTCACAGATGAAACTGACGGCAATTTGTTTGCCAAACTTTTCGTCTCAAGCTCAATCGCTGCTTTGTCCACATTCATTTTATTAAGTGCCTGATGCAAGATCGAACCGCTATTGGTAAGTAGTGCCCACACAAGATGAATAGGATCTACTTCCTGATTTTTATTATGCAAGGCAAGTGAAACACCTGATTCTATCGTGCTTTGCATTTGGTTGGTTAATTTTTCTAATATACTCATATAAAACTCCTTGAATTTAAACTGAAATAATTATACAACCTTTAGTCACTTATTGTCAAGTTTATTTAGTAAATATTTTGAAGGTATTTTTTAGTGAAGTTACACTGATTTTACGATACTATGCAGATTATGAATTATACAATATCGCCTGAATTTACACCACTGATTGATGCTGTTGAAGCCCATTTGATAGGAAAAAGAGAAACCATTGCACTTTCCTTGGCAACTTTTTTTGCAGGTGGGCATCTGCTCCTTGAAGACATACCCGGAGTAGGGAAAACTACTTTGGCCAAACATCTTTGCAGTGTACTGGGTCTTGAGTTTGGTCGCATACAGTTTACTTCAGACATGCTTCCCTCAGATATACTCGGTATAAACTACTACAATCAAAAAGAAGGCGACTTTGTTTTTAAAAAAGGTCCCATCTTTACTTCATTTCTATTGGCTGACGAGATAAACCGATCCATGCCAAAAACACAGTCTGCCCTTTTGCAAGCAATGGAAGAAGGCACAGTCACCATAGACACCACACACTACCCCCTGCCTCAACCGTTTTTTGTCATCGGTACTCAAAATCCTCATGAAGAAGTGGGTACATTTGAATTGCCAAGCTCACAGCTGGACAGATTTATGTGCTCTCTTAGCATAGGATATCCTGACAATGCTGCCGAAAGAGAAATCCTTAAAGGCAAAACGGCTCACAGTTTGTCGCACTCTTCAGTAGTGCTGACACCTTCACAACTGCAGGTTTACCTCACTCAGGCTTCTAGTGTAACACTGAGTGATGCCTTACTTGATTTTCTTCAGGATATCATAACCTTTACACGAAATAGCGGGATGTTTGAGTACGGACTTTCTACACGTGGTGCACTGGCTTTAACGGCGATGATAAAATCATGGGCAATGCTGCAGGGACGCAGTTACGCCACTGCCGATGATGCTCAGATGGTCACTGCTGCAGTGTGCGCACACCGTCTGCGTTTCAAAGAAGGTGCCACTAACGCTGCACGCATCCATCATGAAATCTTTACGCACATACATTCAGATACATAAAACCACCAAGCGCCATGCAACGCGTTTTAGCATTGTCGTGGTGGTGATATTGTTTGGGCTTTTTATGGAAGCGTATATGCATGACTTCAATCTGGTCTACATCACACTCTTTTTTGTCTTTTCCCTTGCCTTTTCAGCCGGCCCGATCGGTCTACTCAATCTAGGATATCTTCAAGCAGAGTTTAAACCCTCAGGACGTTTTTTTGCACAACAGGAAGGCAAGATTGTTTTGCAACTCCATAACAGTTCAGGCACAAGCTCCTGGTCTATCACCGTCAATCACAACAAAAAAGAAACAGCCCACCTGCCATTACTGAAGGGTCATGCCACTACCCTACTGCAACTTCCTTTTACGCCCCAAAAACGTGGTATGTTTAGCTATAGTGAGTGTTATCTGCAGAGCAAGTATCCGCTTTCAACTGTACGTTTCACCAAAGAGATACCAAGCCGTTTTGAAGGCATCGCGTACCCTGACCCCAAAGGACTATCCCTTCAGGCTTTTATGCAGGAAAATGAAACATATTATGGCGAAGAAAAGGAGTTTGACGGACTGCGTGTCTATGATGGGTCTCAGCGTCTCTCACATATACACTGGGCATCTGTTGCCAAAGGAGAGATGGCGGTGAAACTTTTTAGCAAAGAGACAAGAACACGCGATCTTCACTTTGTTTTTGAGCGTATGGAAGGCACTGGGGAAGAACGTTTGTCGCAACTGTGCCTTTGGACACTTGAGTGCGAAAAATACCATCTGAGCTTTAGCATACAGATGCCGCATAAACACCTGAGTTCAACCAAGGAGAGTATAGATGAGATTCTTATCTACCTTGCAAACGCTTAAACCCTCTACCTTAGGGCTTTTGGATATGGCGTATGTGGTCGTATTGCTTCCTTTGCTGCTGATGCTTAAAGTTCCGATGCTACTCTTTGTGTTCCTCGTTCTTCTACTGCTCATTTTTAAAAAAGAACCTGCCAAACCACTTCATCTCATTTTTGTATTCTTTTTTGGCATTTTAGCTATCTATCTTTCGCTTTATGGAGCATTTTCATTTAGAGGGCTTTCACGGCTCAAACTTTTTATTGAGCTGCTTGTGTATGTGCTTTTAGTGGTTGTCTCTTTGCAAAGACTAACACAGAAGGTAAACTTTTATCTGCTGCTCTCTCCCTTTTTACTCTTGGCTCTGTCATTGTTTTTTTATCATGGCATGGTGATGCTTATCTATGTCATCGTTGAAATTTTCATTTTATTGTGGTTGATACTAGCCCACCGCATGGAAGGTAACCTTGTTGAAAGTTTCCGTTCAGGCATGGTGATGTTCATGTACTCACTGCCCTGGGTAGTTGTCCTATTTATCTTTTTTCCGCGTATCTCTTTTGAGCATGCCACGTACGGATTTAAAGGCGAGATGGAAAAACGGATGGGGCATGATGGGGTGATGTATCTTGATGGGAATGCCCAGCTGGTGCCTTCTGATCGCATCGTGATGGAGGTCGGTTTTGACACAAAGATACCACCTTCATATGCTCTTTACTTTAGAGGAAGCATCCTTTACATTGACAAAAAAGACCATTGGGAACCTTTGCCTGAGTTTATCCAACGAAAAAATGCAAGACCCGATACAACCCAAGATACAGCACTGAGATACAAGGTCACGCTCTACCCGACCCAAAAGCGTTGGCTCTATATGCTCGATATGCCTGCAGAACCGATCAAAAATGCGACGCTAGATTCTGATCTTATCAGTACCGTAAAAAAAGAGATAAAAGAACCCCTGCACTACGCAGCACGATCGCATATACGTTCGACATACACGGAGGAGTTGGATGAGCCAACCTTGGAAGCTTCAACACTGTTTCAAAAAGACCAGAACCCCAAAAGCTACCTTGTGGCACAAGATATCAAACAAAACGTTGCGAAACCAGATAAACGTGTATCTGCCATCCTAAGATTGTTCAAAGATCAAAAACTAACCTATACACTCAAACCTGATACTCTCGATACCAACCACAGCACAGACAGTTTTTTATTTGATAAAAAACGGGGTTACTGCGTTCACTTTGCTTCTTCATTTGTCACCATGGCACGTATGGCAGGCATCCCTGCTCGCGTTGTGACAGGATACAAAGCCGATCTTTCAAACAGTCTCAATCTCTATCTGAGTGTCAAAGAACGTGATGCACATGCATGGGCAGAGGTCTATCTAAATGAACACTGGGAACGGGTGGAAACCACAAGCACAGCAACAGGCATGGATGCACAGACCCAGACCGCATTGGCAACACAAAACAAAAACGACTTCCTAGATACCCTCAATCTCTACCTGCTTTACGCAAAGTATCAGGTGGAAACATGGATACTCAACTATTCAAACCTTCGTCAGTTGCAACTTTTGGACTATGCAAAG
This sequence comes from Sulfurovum sp., assembly GCA_011391015.1. Lineage (GTDB taxonomy): Bacteria > Campylobacterota > Campylobacteria > Campylobacterales > Sulfurovaceae > Sulfurovum. Next base: position 5,476 of record JAABRH010000025.1, on the reverse strand, counting down.
TCAAACCCGAAATTTATCTTTGTCTTTTTAGCAAGTCTAATGGCACTGATAGTGCTGACGTTTATGATTATTCTCTATTTTCGCAGTCCGCTTTATCGCTCACAACACCTCGCTGCTTTACAGCCGCTTATAAAACTATTGCAAAATAAAGGATATCTTCGTAAAAGCAAGGAAACCCTCCATCAATACTTTTTACGCTATAGTGAAGAGTATCCACATCTACACCAACACATTGCACTTCTCAAACAGATCGATGCACTGTATGAACAGATGACTTATGCAGACCAAAACCATGCATCAGACCTAAAAAAACTCAAAAATCTTGTACGTACATTTACCAAAGTAAAAAACGATTAACTTTTATCTGTTACGCTACATCTAGAGAGCCAAAAAGCAACCTCTTAGATGTTTTTAAATAAAATAATAAACTAATTCTCATAGGGAGATACTATCTTCATGATACAAAAAAGCAAAAAAATAATCCTTGCAGGTCTTGGCAGCACTTTGGCGGCTGCGTATATCTTTGGCTCTTTTGCCCAAGCCGAGGATGCTACTAAAAACAAACCCTCTCCCTCAACGGCTAAAGACAAACTTGAAGCCTATGTTAAATTTACCCAAATCATTAATGTCATTGAAAGTCAGTATGTCGATGAGATCAATACAACCGAACTGGTAGATAAAGCACTCAAAGGGCTGGTTGCAAACCTTGATTCACACTCTGCTTTTATGGATCAAAAAGAGTACAAAGACCTCTCCGTGCAAACCAAAGGCGAGTTCGGTGGTTTGGGTATCTCCATAGGGATGAAAGAAGGTGCACTCACCGTCATCGCACCCATAGACGGTACACCGGCTTTTCATGCAGGGATCAAATCGGGTGATATTATCCTCAAGATCAATGACACAGCAACCATCGGGATGAATATCGATGAGTCGGTAAAAATGATGAGAGGCAAACCCAAGACTACTGTCTCATTGACTATTATCCGAAAAGGTGAAGCCAAACCGCTTGAGTTCACCATCACAAGAGACATCATCAACATCCAGTCCGTGTATGCAAAAACCATAGAGAACAGTATTTTGTATATTCATGTCACCTCCTTTGATCAAAAAGTAGTAGAGGGTGTACAAAAAGCATTACAAGAACACAAAAATGCCAAAGGTATCATTTTAGATTTGAGAAACAATCCAGGAGGACTGCTCGATCAGGCAGTAGATCTTGTGGATCTTTTTGTCGACAAAGGTGTCATCGTCAGCCAAAGAGGAAAAGTTGAAAGCGAAAACCAAAACTATATGGCGCACAAAAAAAATACCGATACCACAACGCCAATTGTAGTGCTTGTAAACGGCGGTTCGGCATCTGCTTCTGAAATTGTATCGGGCGCGCTGCAAGATATGAACCGTTCCATCGTGGTGGGTGAAAAAACCTTTGGTAAAGGTTCTGTGCAGGTTGTGATGCCGATGGGAAAAGATGAGGCGCTCAAGCTCACTGTAGCCCGCTACTATCTGCCAAGCGGACGAACCATCCAGGCTATCGGTGTGACACCGGATATCATCGTACCGCTGGGAAAATTGGAAATCATAGATGACAATCTCTCCATTAAAGAGAGTGATCTCAAAAAACACTTGGAAAATGAACTCTCCAAAATCGATGACAATGCAAGCACTAAGTCAGTTTCAAATACAACAGCAGAAAACAATGCCACAAAAGAGGATGACACCATCATCACACAAAGCCAACTCTATAAAGATGTGCAGCTTAAAAGTGCTGTAGATATACTAAAAGCACTTATCATCACACAAAAAGGAAAAAAGTAATGCCAACCGATACACTTGTAAAACAGACACTGGTCTATGAAGGAAAAGCAAAAAAAGTATGGACAACTGAATATCCAGAGCTTTACATTTCTGAATTTAAAGATGATTTAACAGCATTCAATGGCGAAAAAAAGTCAAGTGAAGCAGGAAAAGGTGCGCTTAACAACAAAATCTCCACAGAACTTTTTAAATTTCTAAACACTCAGGGTATCCCTACCCATTTTGTGGAGATGATGGATGAAACGCATATGCTTCACAAACGTGCCGATGTGATTCTCATCGAAGTGATTGTCAGAAACATCGCAGCAGGAAGCCTCAGCAAAAATCTTGGCATAGAAACAGGTGAGATTCTGCCTTTTACACTGGTGGAGTTTGACTACAAAAACGATGCACTGGGTGACCCGAAAATAAACGACCAGCACTGCCTTCTGTTAAATCTCGTCAAAGATGTCTCTGAACTGGATACTATCCGTGATATGGCAAGAAAAATCAATACCCTCTTACAGGCATTTTACGCAGAACGAAACCTCACTTTGGTTGATTTCAAACTTGAATTCGGTAAAGATGCAGAAGGCAATATCATACTCATCGATGAACTCAGCCCTGACAACTTTAGACTCTGGGACAGCGAGAGCGGCGAGAGCATGGACAAAGACAGATTTAGAAAAGGCTTGGGCGGACTAAAAGTGGCGTATGAAGAAGTATTAAATAGAATCTTGGGAGAGAAAAAATAATGACGGCAGTAGTAAATGTATTTTTAAAAGAAGGCGTTCTTGATCCTCAGGGAAAAGCGGCACACCATGCACTCGATTCTTTGGGTTTTGAAGGCGTAAAAGAAGTACGTATCGGTAAACAAATCATCGTTACGCTTGAAACAGAGGACAGGGCCAAAGCAGAGGCTGAAGTCAAAGAGATGTGCGAGACACTGCTTGCCAATACCGTCATCGAAGAATATACTATAGAGATTGCTTAAGATGAAAGTAGCAGTATTACGATTTCCTGGTACAAACTGCGAGTTTGACACACAGTATGCTTTTGAAAAACTGGGTCACAGTACCCAGCTGATATGGCATGAAGAGCAAACTCTGCCTTCTGATATTGATCTTGTTGTTGTACCCGGAGGATTTTCCTATGGGGATTATTTGCGTTCGGGCTCGATAGCACGTTTTTCTCCTGTCATGAAAGCGGTCACAGTCTATGCAAATAATGGCGGAAAAGTACTTGGTATCTGTAACGGTTTTCAGATACTCACTGAAGCGGGTCTTCTTCCTGGAGCACTCAAACGCAACAATAACCTGCACTTCATCTCCAAACACCAAACCCTTTGTGTGGTCAATACCGACAATGCATTTTTGAACCAATGCACGCAAGGTGAGCTACTCAACATCCCTATAGCCCATGCCGATGGCAATTATTATATCGATGAAGCTGGGCTTGAAAGGCTTGAAGCAAACAACCAGATACTCCTTCGCTACGCTGATACAGCAGGAAAACCTTCAAGCATTAACGGTTCAATCTCTGCCATTGCCGGTGTCTGCAATGAAAACAAAAACGTTTTTGGACTCATGCCGCACCCTGAACGTGCACTAGAAGCGATACTCGGAAGCGAAGATGGTGTACGTATGCTCAAAGGATTTGAAGCGTAATGCAACATCTGCGTTTGGTATGGCTTTTTGTCGGTCTTGTACTGGCATTTTCAACACATCTGAACGCACAGAGCAGCTTCAAATACAGTTATATGCCTAAAAAGGTCTATAAAAACCAGCTCTTCCCTGTCACCATTATATCTTCGCTACAAAGCTCTGATGATTCTATAGAATTTACATTCGAGGATGATTCCGATGCAACCCCCCTTTTTACCGAACCACTCGTTGTTAAAAACGGGGCGGACAGCTTTTATACTTTTTATTTTAAAGCTTCTTCGGATGATATACGTATTCCGAAACTTACTATCTCCACACAAAATGATACCTATGAGCTTGATGCCAAAACCATTGTGATAGGAAAACTCAAAGAGCGAAAAGACTTCTGCGGGGTGCTTGCTGCTGATATGAAGATCAAAAACTCTCAAGTATCAAACTATGATGAAGCCCATCACATCGTTACCCTTTCTATTGAAGCTTTTGAAGCCAATATCGAAGATATGCATCTGGACACGGCACAAGAATCAGATATCGACACACTTAGACGCGAACATGCTAAAGTAGAAGCCGAATTTTACGTGATACTTCCGGTAAAACAAACATCTCTCAAGTTTACCTACTTCAACACCATCAAAAAACAGTATGTGTTTCTGGAAGTTCCTGTTGTGGTTGCTGATGCCTCAGTCACTACACAGTCTGACCTGAATCCTGTGGAAGACAGCTTTGAGAAACTCAAAAAATACACCCTGATGTTTCTGGTCGCTTTCTTTTTTATCATGTTTATATTTAAAAGAGATTTTTTCTATCTTGTTTTTGGTACGGTATCACTCATCACGCTTTTGACCCTTTATATACCCCATAAAGAGATATGCGTCAAACAAGGTGCGTCACTCTACATCTTGCCCACACAAACCAGCACCGTCAGTACCCAAATAGATCGCGATATGAAAACCATGCTTTTAGGAGAACGTGAAGCGTTTAAAAAAGTCGAATACAACAAAGGAGTCATCGGATGGATAAAAAATGAAGACCTTTGCGAAAATTAGATTTTACTGGGGTGCATTTATCATCTCTTTCAATACCGCCGTTTTTATGATACCGGCATTGATGCTTTTTGGCAGATACAAAAGTACCATTGTCCATCACATTAACCGACTGACACTCTTTATGTTAGGTGGCAAACTCAAACAAACAGGGCAGATGGACAAGAGTGCCGATATGGTGGTGATGAACCATCAAGGTATTATCGATATCATAGGACTTGAAGCCTTGCAGAACAATCACCTCAGATGGGTGGCAAAAAAAGAGTTGTTTGATGCCTTCTGGTTTGGCAATCTTTTGCGTTATGGTGAGATGATCTCACTGGATCGTGACAATAAAGCAGGTCTCATCAAACTCATCAAAGATGTCAAAGAGTCCAAAGAGCTGTACCATCGCCCTGTAGCCATCTTCCCTGAAGGCACCAGAGCAGACAAGCAGCCTTTGCTTCCTTTTAAACAAGGTACAAAGATTATTGCAGAAAAATTACACCTGCGCATCCAGCCCATTGTCATCACCGGGAGTAAATGGGTGCTCAATGAACATGAACACAGTGCGCATAACGGAACGGTACACTATCTGTTTTTACCCTCCATCGATGTAGGAACACAAGACAAAAATTGGTTTGACACCCTAAAATCAGATATGCAAAAGGTTATAGATGACGAGTTTGACAACCATCATCGCAGTCGCTAGCGGCGGCGCGGTAGGCGCAACATTGAGAATGTTCATGAGTGGTTTTGTGAACAAACATTTACCCCATACACTCCCCTTGGGCACACTTGCGGTAAACCTGACTGGAAGTCTGCTTGTGGGAATGCTTTTTGCCTATTTTCATCTCAACACTTCGCTGACACCGCATGTTAAAAGTTTTTTAGTCACAGGGATACTCGGTGGACTTACTACTTACTCTACTTTTGCCATAGAAAGTTTCTTTTTGCTTGAGTCAGGAGAATATATGCATGCTTTTGCCAATATGG
>JAABRH010000024.1 GCA_011391015.1 Sulfurovum sp. | reverse complement strand
AGGCGGTTTGATTATCCTGATCATCGATCTGTTGAACAACAAGATACATAAGTCACTCTATGTCATGTTAACCATTTTGGTGCTTTTTATTGATTTTGGTGCAGTTCTGGGATTAAATGTCAATGAACGGGGCTTTTTTGATGTCATGCTGATAGACGGTATTTCCATTATCTCTCAATTGCTTATTATCGGCGGTTCGATGATATTTACGCCACTTGCACTAACATCAAAAAGATTTCATGAGTATTCGTACCCTGAATTTTTTGCACTTTTCTTGTTTATGATCGCAGGATTTCAGTTTATGGTGGCTTCAGATAACCTCATTCTTATTTTTGTAGGTCTTGAGACAGCATCGCTCTCACTCTATACGCTCATAGCCCTTCATAACAGAAGCAACTCATATGAAGCAGCGGTGAAGTATTTTACCATGGGAGCACTCGCAGCAGGTTTTTTTGCAATGGGTTCTGCAGTTGTTTATGCATTGACAGGTTCAGTAGAATTGTATAAAGTTGCTGAGGTTCTAGCAGGCCGTATGCATGAGACAGGATTGATGATTACCATTTTTGGTTCATCGGTGTTGTTAATGGTGGCTTTTGCCTTTAAACTGTCATTATTTCCTTTCCATACATGGGTACCTGATGTCTATGAGGGTGCTTCATCTCCTTTGGCAGGCTATATGTCTGTAGTGCCAAAAGTGGCCGCCTTTGTAGTCAGTATAAGAATTTTTGGTATGTATATTGACTTAGGTGTCGAGTGGGTAAGATGGATGATTTTAGGCATCGCAGTCATTACCATGACATTATCCAATATTATGGCACTGGTGCAAAATGATGTGAAGCGTATGTTGGCGTACTCTTCCATCTCTCATGCAGGTTTCATCATGGCTGCTATGGCTTTAGATACCAGTGAAGGAAATACCAGTATCTTCCTTTACTATGCGCTCTTTATGTTCACCAACTTAGGAGCATTTGCGATGTTGTGGATCTCTCGCCACAAAACAAGACGCTTTGACATCGACTATGACCATCCGTATGAAAAGTTTGCAGGATTTATCAAAATTATGCCAATGGGTGCAGTGGTGATGGCATTGTTTATGCTTTCACTAGCAGGTGTTCCTCCATTCTCAGTATTTTGGGGTAAGATTTATGTGATGCAGGCCGCAGTCAATGCCGGCTATGTATGGCTAGCGGTTGTGATGGGGCTTAACTCGGCGATTGCTGCTTACTATTATTTGAAACTGATCGTATTTATGTTCCTTAAAGATCCTATCAAAGATGTCGATACGATTTACTATAACCTTTCAAAGCCGCTCATGGTGATTATCGGTTTTGCAACATTTGCTACAATTGGAGCGATTTTCTATGTTCAACCGCTACTTTCTTATCTTTACTATATGATAAGCGCAAGCGGATATTGATAACAGAGGGAGAGAATTTCTCTCCCTTTGGTATTGTATCCTATGGAGATTTTTACACACAAGGATATTTTACATGAATGTGAATGATGTGGTTTTTGATAATGTTAAAAAAATTATCAAACAAGACAGAAAAAATGTTTATAACCTCATTTATTATTCGGTGATAGATGCACTTTTGGTCTTGTCTATTCCTCTAGCCTCCTCTTTTGTTATCAACAGTATTCTTGCTCATGCCTCCTTTTCCGTTTACATACTGGGTATGATTATTCTTGTTTTGTTTGTTATTGTGACGTTATTACAAGTAATTAAAGAGTACATTATTGAGAAATTTCAACAGAAACTATTTTTAAAAGCAGGGATAGAAATAGCACTAAAAGCTATGGAATTAAGAGGTAAAGCTTTGGTTGACCCTAAGATGTATAAAAAACTGATGAACTATTTCTTTGATGTCACAGCCATTCAAAAGGTATTCCCGATCTTGTTGCTTGATGGATTGGGTGTTGTGGTAAAAATGTTGGTCAGTATGTTGCTTCTGTTGGCGTTTGATCCATTGTTATTTGTAGCTGGAATCATATTTTTTACACTCTATTTTTATCTCATCTTATTTTTGGGACGCAGAGGTATCGACTTTGCATTAAACCGATCTGATGCAAAACACTCTACGATTTATTTTCTACAGCATATTAAGGATGAAGAAGGCAGTACTGAGGAGATACTGCAGAGGTTTGATGGTAGTTTGAGTCACTATGCCAAAGCAAGACAGAAATTTTTCAAAATCATTATCAAACAATTAGCACTTACCTATTTCATAGAAGGCTTTATTTTCAGTATTTTTTTGATTTTGGGCGGGTATCTGGTCATTAACGGCAGGTTACCACTGGGAGAATTTGTTGCAGCTGAGATCATCATAACCTCTATAACCTATTCCCTTAAAGGATTTGTAAAACAGCTCGACTATATCTATGACACCATTGAAGGGTTTTACAAGATCCATAAATTGTCTATTGGTTTAGAGGGTCAAAATCTATGAAACATTTTGAGTTTACCTCGCTAAATCTAACAAAAACAAACCCTTTAGCTGAAAAGATATGGTTTGTGAGTGTCGTTATTTTAGTATTTTTCATAGGTGTGCTTTTTTTGCCATGGAGACAAACCGTCGAAGGTGAAGGTCAGCTGATAGCGTATGACCCAAATGAAAGGGTACATACTATCTCTGCAACCATAAATGGATTTATCGATCACTATTATACGGGTGAAGACCAGCATGTCTTAAAGGGGGACAAGCTCTTTACTATGACAGATTTGGATAAAGAGTATACAAAACGGGTCTATAGCATTAAAGAGAGCTTGGAGATACAGTATGCCAACACAGAAAAAGAGATAGCAGCACTTAAAAAAAATAAAACCAGTACAGTAGAGCAAAAAAAGATTCGTACAACACTCTATGATAAACAATATAGGCAAGCAGAAGAACAGGTAAAAAGTCTGCAGCTCAAACGTAAAGCACAATTCAATCGTTATACGATAGAGCTGAATAATTTTAAAAGGATAGAACAGCTTTACAGAGCAAAAATCGAATCAAAGCGGCATTTTGAAAAAGCGCAAAATAGTTATATCGGTCAAAAAGTACAATTGGAGAAAATAGATATCGATATCAGTGTACAAAAACGTCGTTTAAGTATGATTGAACAAGAGAAAATGCAATTCATGGAAGAGATAAACAATACATTAAGAACAATTGACAATACCATCCTGTCGTCTCAAACACGCCTGAATGGATTAAAAAGAGAACAAGAGAGGCAGCTCACAGATATAGCCCGCTATGAAACAGCTGCAGTGTTGGCGCAAAAAGATGGTACAGTCATGAGAATATTGAAAAATGACAAAAATACCTATGTTAAAAAGGGTGAAGATGTTTTGCAATTTTCTCCAGATGTCAGCACAAGAACGGTATTTCTTAAAGTTTCAGATTTTAATATGCCGCTTATCAAAGAAGGTTTGAGCGTCAGGATACGGTTTTATGGATGGCCGGTACTCAATATCCCGGGATGGCCAATGATCCGTTTTGGAACCTTTGGCGGTATCATCAAAAAAGTTGACCCTGTATCTCACGAAAAAGGTTACTACTATGCCTATGTGGCAGAAGATCCAAAAGAGCCTTGGCCGTCACAAAAAGAGTTGAGAGTCGGTACCGGTGCCACTGTGTGGGTCGCATTGTCCAATGTTCCTATCTGGTATCAGCTTTGGCGTTTAATGAATGCATTTCCGCCCAAAATGGTTACACCTGAGAAAAAACCGTTATGAAAAAGATCATAGCATTGAATCTTGCGGTGGTATTCTGTGCACAATCTGTCATAGCCAAAGAGGTTTTTAGGGTTGAACAGATAGCCAGATATCTCACTAAAGAGAACCCCTATGTCTATACTGCAATAGGTAAACAGTATATTGACGAGGCTCGTGCACAAGCCTCTATGGGAGCATTTGACAGTAAACTCTCATCGTATATGGACAATAAGGAATATCCTCTGAGTGATGGGAGATACTTAGATGTAACGTTGGCAAAACCCATTGAAAATGGAACAGAATTATTGGTTGGTTATAGAAAAGCAGAGGGAATTCAAGAATACAACAATATCAAAACAGGAGATGAAGGGGAGTACCGTATAGGGGTTAAAGTTCCGATATTTTCTCTCTTAAACGATATGAACTATCGTAAATACAGTGTTGAGTCTGCCTCGCTTGGTGCAGTGCAATCAAAATTTGAAGCACAGAATAATATACGAAATCTCTACTCTAGTGTAATCGTCTCATACTATACTCTGCTGTATTATCATGAGATTTTTAAGCTAGAAAAAGCACTCCTGAAAAAAGCAGAGAAAAGATATGCTTTTACGCAGTCAAGAGTCTCTTCAGGTGATCTTCCTGAGGTAGCATTGCTGGATGCAAAGCAGCAGATTCTACAGCGTAAACAAAGAGTTCTGACCACACAAAACAGCTATCATAATGCATTTAAAATTTTGTTAAAATATTTGAATATCTCCCAAAATCAGTTTGATGCACACTATCAGCTCCCTTCTTTGTCACTTTTGAAAAAAAACACGATTGCCCTGCAGACAGCGATAGATGAAGCATTGGCAAAAAGATCTGATTTGAGAGCACTTGAATACAAAAGGGCAAAACTCAACCTTCAGGGTGACTATAATGCTTTGTCACAATATCCTGACGTGAGCATTTCAGCGTATGGGGTACATGATATACGCTACGGCAGCGGAACAAAGGTTGGGTTGAATTTTGATTTTCCACTTGAGCGAACTGGGTATGAGGGAAGAAAAGTAGAGATTCAAAGGGGTATCGCACAAGTTGAAGAAGAGCAAAATAAGTTAAAGCTGGAGTTGAAAACAAACTTGACCAATTTACTCTATTCTTTAGAAGTGCTGAATGAAAATATTAAAAATAGTCAAGAAGAGATCGGGCTTGTAGAAGAACTTGAGAGAGTTGAAAATAAAAAATATGAAGTGGGATCAAGTAATCTTTTTGAAGTCAATCAGCGTGAAATGTTTACGCTTCAGGCACAACAGAAGCAATTGGAGTATTACCTCAATATTTTACTGATTCAGCAGGATATCAAGAGAGAAATGGGTGAACTGTTGGTACTTTAAAGGTTTTGAAGCAGGCTAGTCTAATACCCTCTCAATGTATCAAAATGTTGAGCCAATACTTCAACACTGCCTTTGATAACATCTTTAAATTGTGAATTGTTAAAGGTGGTTTGTCTTTTTGCCAGACGTGCCGTGTTGGTGGTTATTTTCTCTATCAACATGGTTTTATCGTAGATACCGTCAAGATACGCGAGTGTCTCTTTGATACCTATGGCACCCATACAGTTTGGCGTGCGCGTGTATTTTTTCTCCAGCATACAGATTTCATCGATAAGTGCATTCTCAACCATAAGTTTGGTGCGTAATGCGATACGCTCCCTAAGCTGATCTTTGGGGGTACTTATCTGATAGATTGGAAGTGGTGACGTGATGGTGGGTTGTGGAGGATTGAGTTTAAAATAGACAGAGGGAACAAGCCCTGTTTGCAGATAAATAAGCAATGCTTTTTCGATGCGGTAACTATCAGTCGCTTCTATTTGTGACATGTAGCTCTCATCCAACCCATGAAGGTAGGAATAGGTTTTTTTTAGTTCACGCAGCATGTCGCTTGCCTGTAGTTTGGTGTGCTCACTGATCTTTGGTAAGCTACTAATGCCCTCTATGAGCATCTTCAGATAAAAACTTGTCCCACCCACAATAACAAGATTTTTTCCTTCTTGTAAACAGTTGGCAGTGACTTCATGGTAGAGCCTGATAAAAGTGGTCACATCAAAGGGTTCATTGGGGTAAAGTATGTCGATGCCAAAATGCTTGATGTCGCTCCGCTCTTCAAGACTCGGTTTGGCTGAGACGATGTCAATCTCTTTGTAGAGTGAAAGTGAATCCAGCGATAAAATATGTGCATTGAGCTTTTTTGCGGCATCAATGGAAAGAGCCGTTTTCCCAGACGCAGTAGGCCCGATGAGTGCAAGTTGTCTGAAGGTTTTCATAGCGTAATCATACCATAACCCCAAAAAAGGTAAAATAGTATTTTAATGAAGAAGGTATACAATGAATTTATTTGATAAAAACAATCGCTTTAATATAGCCAATATCGTAACCTATCTCAATGTTTCAGCAGGGGTAATAGCTATTTTTTTTATTGTAAAGGGAGATTTTTTCACCGCCATTATCCTTGCATGGATCGCAGGGGCATGTGACATCATCGATGGCAAGCTTGCACGAAAATACAATCTTTCAACAGAATTTGGAATACAGCTTGACTCCTTTGCCGACTTTCTCTCTTTTGTGGTAATGCCGGCCTTTTTACTCTTTTATGCACTCAAGAAACAGAGTGCCTTAGCGGGTCTGGAAGAGATAGTTGTAGGATTGGTATTTGTTTGGTATATCATCAGCGGTTTGCGCAGACTGGTAGAGTTTAATCTCAAGATGGATGTCGGAGAAGTTGCAAAATACTTTGAAGGGGTTCCCACACCGCTTGGTGCGATTCTTTTATGGATATTGTATCTGCTCAATACCTATGGTGTACTGACCAGCGGGTATCTTGTTGCTGCTTTAGTGATGCTTGTTGCATGGTCACTTAATTCAACGTTAAAAATCCCTCATCCCTAGAGTCACACGTGAATAGACTCAAAGTAAAAGTGCAGCATTTTTCAGAACTGGTGATGTTTCAGCATTCCGTGTTTTCCCTGCCGTTTATATTTATCGCCATGTTTGTAGCGGCGCATCAGGATGGCTTGAGTTGGTTTGGTTGGAAGCTGCTTATTTTGGGTACACTTGCAGCACTAAGCGCTCGAAATTTCGCCATGGGTGTAAACCGCTATCTTGACAGAGATATTGACCGCCTCAATCCACGTACGCAAAAGCGCCCTTCAGTAGATGGCAGAGTGTCAAATGCTCAAATGATAGGGTTTATCGGACTCAATGCTGTAGTGTTTATCGCCGTGAGTTATGGCGTTAATCTCTTTGCTTTTTGGCTATCTGTACCTATTTTGCTTGTGCTTGCCGCCTATACTGTATTTAAACGCTTTTCTGCGTTGGCACATCTTATACTTGGGGTATGTTTGGGCTTAGCTCCCATAGCAGGAGTGATCGCCGTGAGTGCCGAGATAACACTGTGGTCAGTGTATTTGGCTATGGGGGTCATGTTCTGGGTGGCAGGGTTTGACTTGTTGTATTCTTTGCAAGATATAGAGTTTGATAAAGCCCATCATTTGCACTCCATCCCGTCCAAATTTGGTGCAGAAAAAACGATGTGGATTGCAAGGGTATTCCATCTTCTAGCCGTATTTTTTTGGGCACTGTTTGTGCATGAGGCAGCTCTTGGTCTCTGGGCTCAACTTGCAGTACTTTTTGCTGCAGGGATGTTGGGCTATGAGCACATGCTTGTCAACAAAGATTTCACTAAGATAGACAAAGCGTTCTTTACCGTCAACGGGTATTTGGGTTTTGTTTTTTTGATTTTAATCATAATGGAGGTACTATAGATGCAAATGATAGAAATGGCAGTATTGTCGCTACTGGGGGTTTTGGTTGTCACAGTGTTTACACTATTGCTTCAAAACCGTAAACTAAAAAACAATGCCAAAAAGCTTGTTGAGATTCTGGAACTTAAAGATACGACCATCGCAAACTATGAAGCGTCTCGTGTTGCGGTCAAAGATGTCATTGAAAATTTCTCTTTGCTTGATGAGGTAATTACACTGATTGATGCAGGGCACAGCAAAGCAGAGGTATCACAAAAACTTGGCATACCTATCAGCAGGATAGAACTCATCATCAAGTTCGATAAACTAAAAAAGAGAGATTGATGCCTTTAGCTGATATCCATGCATCTTGGCATCCTATTGTATCTGAAGCCTATGCATCACTTGATGAAGGGTATCAAACATTTTTAACTAAAGAGACCAGTTACTTTCCTGAAAAAGAAAATATATTGAATGCATTTAAAACCCTTCCTAAAGAGCAGGTCAAATATATTTTGTTCGGACAGGACCCGTATCCCAGAAAAGAGAGTGCAAGCGGATACGCCTTTATCGACAAGAAAGTACAGTCTCTTTTTTCCTTTTCCGGGCTCAGTAAGGAAGTAAACCGTGCCACTTCTTTACGTAATTTTATCAAGATGGCACTGGTTGTGCGTGGAGATCTTAGCATAGAAGATACCTCACAAGAAGCGATAAGCCACTTAGATAAAACACAAATGATTGACTCCATAGAAGCACTGCGACTTAATTTTGAAAAAAACGGTGTACTGCTTTTGAACACCGCACTGATCTTTACTGACAAAAAAAGTTCTGCCCAGCACATCAGAGCATGGAGACCCTTTATGAAGGCTTTACTTAAAGCCCTTGAAGCGCAGAAGCCCCAGTTGATACTCTTTGGTGCGCATGCTGCTGAACTTAAAAAACATTTTTCATTGGAAAATTTTCAAAGTATAGAGATACCTCATCCTTATAATCATCGCTTTATTGCGGATGAAAACGCCCACAAAATATTTGCTCCCATGAAGCTACTTGAAAAATAAAGTTTATTTAGATAAAATGTCGCTCTCACACTAAATGTGCGCTCATAGCTCAGCTGGATAGAGCATCGGTTTGCGGTACCGAAGGTCTTAGGTTCGAATCCTAATGGGCGTACCATCTTTTCATACTCACACATCTTATATTTAAGTATTTTGCTCATTAGATTGATTTTAAACTATCGTTTATGCTTGTTGACTTTATGCACTGTAAATGGGATAATGCTTTTTTCTAGGGAGTTAAAATGGGAACACAGACCAAAAAAATTATTATTGCGCTTTTGTTTGCATCGCTGGCTTATGCTTTGATGATTTTCTCCTACACACCAGAGCAATCCTCAATGGTGGCAGTGGTTGTTTTGATGGTCACACTCTGGATGAACGAAGGCTTGCCGCTAGCAGTGGTATCGTTGCTGCCGATTTTGCTTTTTCCTTCTTTTGGGATTATAGAACTTGAAAAGGTAACTCTAAATTATGCAAATCCGATAATCTACCTTTTTTTAGGCGGATTTTTGTTGGCTATCGCAGTAGAAAAAACGGGATTGCACCGTGTGATTGCGCATAAGATACTCTCTGTTTTTCCACAAAATGCACGAGGCATACTCTTTGCCCTCATTTTTACCTCTGCAATGCTGAGCTCCATCCTTTCCAATACGACCACCACACTTTTGTTGCTTCCTATCGCGCTGTTTTTGAGCCAGATGCCAAAACTCAAACTGAGATTTGCACTGGCAATAGCCTATGGTGCAAGTGTCGGGGGGATTTTGACACCCATAGGTACACCTCCCAATCTTATCTTGTTAGGGTTTCTCAGCGAACATGGTATTGCACCCATTCCTTTTATGCAATGGATGGTAATGGTCTCTCCTTTGGTAGTCATGATGTTGGTGATTGTCGGTTTGTTGCTTGGGTTTGGAATCGGGGGGATTAAGCTTGAACCCATATTGGAAACAGTATCGCTCTCAAAGGAACAAAAAAAAGTTTTAGTGGTACTATTTGGTGCCATGGTACTGTTATTTGCCAATGCCCCGATTCAACCGTATTATCCAGGCTTGGGACTGAGTGAAACGGGGATACTCTTGGGTGCAGGGCTTTTGTTATTTACCCCGCCCTTTGGGGTACTTGATTGGATGGAAGACAAAGACAAGATTCCTTTTCGTATCATGATGCTTTTTGGTGCCGGGTTTGCTATCGCTCAGGGCTTTGGTGTGACGGGTTTGGCTCAGGTCGTTGCCGATGGGCTCACTTCCCTCAGTACTTTGCCTCTAGTGCTGTTTATTTTGCTCATCGCTACAGTTGTCACCTTTAGTACAGAAATTACGAGCAATACGGCTCTGATTTCCATCATGCTTCCCGTGTTGTTGCTCATTTCACAGCAGACACAGATGGATGCGAGGCTCATTATGATGGTGGCTGCAGTGTGTGCGAGTTATGCTTTTATGCTTCCCATCGCGACACCGCCCAATGCTATCGTGATGAGCAGCGGTACAGTAACCATCAAAGCCATGGCACTCTATGGTCTGGTACTCAATATTGCGGGGATTATACTGATTGTGTTAGTTAGCAGGTTTTTATGGGAACCGTTATTGTAAAAACCATTGTTGAGAGCGTTGGTTTTGTTTTATCTCTGTGAAATTGCCCCCAACCGAGCCCTAATTAGATTTGTAATATAATATAATCAATTTATTTTGGAGTGCTTCTTGTGAAAATCCTGCTTATCAATACCAATCCTGTGGTTTCCAGACTGCTCGCGCTTTGTACACGTGATGCCCAGATGGAACTAGATGAAGTACGAAGCCTAGATGCAGTGCATGACACCAGATATGATGTAGTATTTGTTGATGACACTTCTTATGAAGCAATGAGGGCTTCATCATTTCATAAGCTTGGTGCAAGAAAAAAAGTACTGCTCTCTTTTTCAGCAGAGTTGCCCAAAGGGTTTGATGAGGTGATTAAAAAACCTTTTTTACCTTCACAGATACTTCAAGTGCTTGCAGGGGTTGATATGACCAAGGAGGAAGATGCATCTTTGGAAACGTTTAACACAAAAGTCCTCAATCTGGATGAAATCATCAGAATCAAAGGATTGCTTGAAACACAAGAAGAGGTGACAGGCTTACCGGAAGAAGATTTTTTAGAAGATGAGAGCTATGAAGCCCGCAAGATTCAAGTCATCAAAGAGGATTTAATGGCGCAGGGGCTTGAGATACTTGAAGAAGATGAGATGGTCGAAGCCTTGAGTATTTCCGTGAACGAAGATTCTGAAAAACTGGAAAAAAAATTAAAAAAAATCAAAAAAAGACATAAAAAAAAGAGTCAGGAGTATGCAGAAGAATCCATAGATATTGAAGCAGTACTCAGTAACATTATCAGCAATCTCAAACCAAAAAAAATCCAAAAACTCTTAAACGGCGAAGAGATAAAAATTCAACTCAAAATAGAGGAGCGTTTTTAATGTCCCAAGGTGCTATTTTGGTCTTATCGGGGCCAAGCGGTGCAGGTAAAAGTACTATCATCAATGCCGCTTCCAGCCAGATAGGCGAATACTATTTTTCTATCTCTACAACCACAAGGAACCCTAGGGAGGGTGAAGTGGACGGGAGGGATTATTTTTTTGTGAGTAAAGAGAGTTTTGAAGAAGATATCAAAGCAGGAAACTTTCTTGAGTATGCGCAGGTGCACGGCAACTACTACGGTACCTCACTTAAACCTGTAAGAGACGCACTGGATGCAGGCAAACTGGTCATCTTTGACATTGATGTACAGGGTCACAGATTGGTGCGTGCAAAGCTGAATGACATCACTACTTCGGTATTCATCACACCGCCTACGCTTGGGGTACTCAAAAGCAGACTGCATGCAAGAGAAACAGATGATACAAGTGTCATAGCCAAGCGTATTGAGAATGCAAAAGGGGAGATCATGGCACTGGGAGAATATGATTTTGCAATCATCAATGACAGTGTGGAAGAGGCAACAAGACGTTTTGTGATTATTGCCAATGCAGCCAGACTCAAACAAAGCCATCACTTGCAAGAAGAATTTGTTAAGCAATGGTTGGCACTTGACTAAACTTAAACATATTGGTGTATAATTGTTTAAAATTAATGCGTATAGCAGCGAAATAAAGGATGGTTATGGGTGTTCCTAGTATGCCGGAGTTATTGATTATATTGGCGATTGTGGTGCTTCTTTTTGGAGCGAAAAAGATTCCAGATCTTGCAAAAGGTATGGGAAGAGGGATCAAAGACTTTAAAAAAGCGATTAAAGATGATGATGACGAGGATACTAAAGAGCTTGCATCAAAAGAAGAGCCTAAAGCAAACGCTCCAATCGAAGAGAAAAAAAGCGAAAACGCGTAATAAAAACTTCCCCACCAGTGCTAAACTCCAGGAGCTCTTTAGGAGTTCCGGTCTTCTAAACCCTATCAAAAATGGTACAACATGAAATTAAAATCACACATCAATCACATCATTCAAGAAGCTTTTGTAAAAGCCGGCATAGAGCATGAAGCCATCTCCGTATCTGAGTCAACCAAAGCAGAATTTGGTGATTTTCAGTTTAACGGTGCCATGGCATTGTCTAAAAAACTGGGTAAAAATCCAAGAGAAATAGCCGACACACTCATCAAAAATCTTGACTTTGACACCATACTCTCTAAAGCAGAGATAGCAGGTCCAGGCTTTATCAATCTTTGGCTTAACCCCTTGTGGCTTGCTTCACAGTGTGAGGCAGCACAAAAAGATGCACGTCTTGGGGTGGAAAAGCGTACAGTTCCGATGAAAGTTGTCGTGGACTATTCCGGTCCCAATATGGCAAAACAGATGCATGTAGGACATCTTCGTTCTTCTATTATCGGTGATACTCTGGCAAACCTTTTAACCTATCTGGGCGATGAGGTAATTCGTCAAAACCATATCGGAGATTGGGGAACCCAATTTGGTATGCTGATTGCGTATCTTGAAGAGATGCACAAGGAGGGATCGGTGAGTCTGAAAGATTTGGAACAGTTTTATAAAGATGCCAAAGGGTGTTTTGACGCCGATGAAGCCTTTGCAAACAAAGCCAGAGAGTATGTGGTAAAAATACAAAGCGGTGATGCACATTGTTTAAAACTTTGGCAACAGTTTATTGACATTTCCTTGGGACATTGCGAAGAGGTGTATGACAAACTCTCTGTGAGGCTGACACGGGATGATGTGCGTGCAGAGAGTTTTTATAATGATGACCTGAGTCAAGTTGTCAGTAATCTTGATGAGAAGGGGCTGCTTAAAGAAAGTGATGGGGCACAGTGTGTGTTTTTGCAGGATGAAGAGATACCGGTGATGGTTCAAAAGAGTGACGGCGGGTACTTGTATGCAACCACAGACCTCGCTGCCTTACGCTTTAGAGCAGGAACTTTGGGTGCCAAGCGTATCTTGTATGTGGTGGATGCCAGACAGGCAGGACATTTTAAACAAGTCTTTAGATTGGCAAAAGAAGCCGGTTTTGTTCCTGAGGATGTCGCACTTGAACATGTCGCATTTGGTACGATGATGGACAAAGGTGGCAAACCTTTCAAGACGCGTGACGGGGGTACGGTAAAACTGATCGATTTGCTCGATGAAGCCGTACTCAAAGCACAAGATACCATAAAGGATAAATCCTCATACACGCCTGAACAGATAGATGCTTTGGCAAAGATCATCGGTATTGGCGCAGTGAAGTATGCAGACCTCAGTATCAACCGTGAATCAAATTATATTTTCAACTGGGATAAAATGCTCAGTTTTGAGGGAAACACCTCACTCTATATGCAGTATGCCTATGCAAGAATCCAAAGTATCTTTCGCAAATATGACAGAGCTATTGAGGGTCATATCCTCATAAGTGATCCGCTTGAGCACCGACTCTCTGTGTTGTTGCTTGGTTTCGAAGATGTTCTCAACCGTGCAGCAGTGGATGCAGCACCCAATCAGATTACAAGCTATCTGTATGAATTGGCGACACTTTTTATGCGTTTTTATGAGCAGAATCCTATACTTAAAGAGGGTGTACAGCAAGAGATCAAAATGAGTCGTTTGGTTTTGGCGGATTTGACAGCCAAAACCATCAAGCAAGGACTAGATCTGCTTGGTATTGAAGTAGTTGATGCGCTCTAGGGACTTTGTATCATGAAAGTTTTAATTATTTCAGCCATCATTTTTACGCTTGCCGGCATCTTTTTTGTTTATAGACAAAACAAAGATATGAGAAAACTTTTGGTAGCTTTGGCAACGGTAGGTGCACTTGTCATCTTTGCTATAATGGGAAATATAAGCAAACAAGTAGTACCTCTTTTTATTGCACATATCGTTTTGCTTATGGTTGCATGGGGTGGATTGATTGTGTATCTGTTTAAAGACAGATATTATTGGTGGGTTATTTTTTCGCCTCTGTTGACAATAGGACTTTTTTTGGTGCTGGAGTTTTTAACGGGTTCGCGCCATGAGGGAATATAGGTAAAATGAGTACTGTAAACGACAGAATCTGTCGTTTACGCCGGGTCACTGTTTCGGTTTTTTTGACTTTCAACCAGTTCAGATAAAAAGACTTCAAGTGAATAGCGTTGTCTGTATTCTGGTATCATGATGTGAATCAGTATATCGCCCAAATCAGCCACTGCCCATTCGTCTGTAGCATCTGAAGCTATCATCGTGTCACCTTGAAGTTTGATTTCTTTCTTGAGGTGATCAAAGAGTGCGAGGGTATGTTTGCCGTTGAGTGAATTGGCAATGACTACGCGTTTGGCGATGTAGTCCGCTTTGTCAAGGTTAAAGACTTCTATCTCTTCAGCTTTTTTTTCATCGAGTATTTTTACGATATTTGCTATTCTTTCTTCTATTGTCATAGGGTGTTGTCCTTCTAGTATTTTTTTGACAGATTTTTCAATCTTTTTGTCAATTAATTGTAAATCTTTTTTTTCTCTTATATGCGTCGAACTTATAGGTACGTCTATAGGAAGAAGTATCCAATTTAAAAGCATTTGTGTCTCTAAATGTGTATTTTCTCTTGTTGCAATGACCCAGATAATATGCTCATTTAGCCATTTAAACTCGTGCCATTGTGTCAATGTCGCAAGATTGTCAGATCCTACGATAAGATATTTGACATGATAGGTCTGGTTAAAATGTTTTACGCTTTGTGAGGTTGCTGTGCTTTTGCCTTCGTTTATCTCATACGCATTGACTTCAACTTTTTTAATGCCATCAAATAGTGTATGGCACCATGAAAGACGCAACGAAGCATCTGCGAGAGTAGACGTTTTAAAAGGATTAAGGTAAGCCGGCACCACAAGGAGTTTTTCTATCTCCAAAACTTCTGTAGCTTTCTCAACGATTCGTTGGTGTCCTTTGTGGGGAGGGTCAAAACTACCCCCAAAGAGAGCTACAGTAGGCTTGTTGTGATTAACCAAATACTAACCTCATTTACTGTAAAATTACAGTATTTTAGCACAATAATCATAAGGGTAAAGTATGGCTGTAAAAGTAGCAATCAACGGACTTGGAAGAATCGGCAGATGTGTGGCACGTATCATCGCAGACAGAGACGATATCGAGCTGGTAGCTGTCAATGCCTCAGGCAGTGAAGAGATGTTGCAGTACAATCTCAAATATGACTCAGTGCACGGTACACGTAAAGATGTATCCGTAGCAGAGGGGTATCTTCATATCGGAGCAACCAAGGCTAAGATTTTTACTGAACGTGAAATTGCCAAGATAGATTTTGCTTCCTGTGGTGCGCAGATCGTATTGGAGTGTACAGGTGCCTTTTTGACCGCAGAGTCTGTACAGCCTTATTTGGACAACGGTATCAAAAAAGTTCTTTTTTCGGCTCCGGCAAAAGATGATACGGCAACCTTTGTACTGGGGGCAAATGAAGAGGCGTATGCGGGTGAAAGCATCGTCTCTAATGCGTCTTGTACGACCAACGGACTTGCGCCTTTGGCAAAAGTACTGGATGATGCCTTTGGGATAGAAAAAGGCCTGATGACCACCATTCACTCTTATACCTCTTCACAGCCCATACTTGATGGCAAAGACAAAAAAGATCCCAGAAAAGGGCGTTCCGGTGCTACCAATCTCGTACCTACTTCAACTGGTGCAGCTAAAGCGATTGCCAAAGTGCTTCCAAAGCTTACGGGAAAAATAAACGGACAGGCCATCAGAGTTCCGACACCGGATGTTTCTATGGTTGATTTAACTGTTACGTTAAACAAAGAGGTGACACTTGAAGAGGTGCAAGGTGCCTTGAAGGTTGCGAGTGAAGGGTCACACAAGGGTATTCTTGGCGTAGATGAAGAGTACAGAGTGTCTCAAGATTTTGTGGGTGAGTCACTCAGCACTGTCGTCGCACTCGATACCATTCAGGTGATAGGCGGCAACATGGTAAAAGTGCTCTCTTGGTATGACAATGAGTGGGGATACTCGTGTCGTTTGGTCGATATGGCAGTTCACATAAGCAAAAAGTAAGGGTATAGATGAAAACAGTTAAAGAGTTAAAGATTGACGGCAAAAGAGTATTTATACGATGTGACTTTAATGTTCCAAAAGATGAAGACGGAAATATCACCGATGACAGAAGAATCAGAGGGGCATTGGCGACTATACGGTATTGTTTGGACCGTCAATGTAAGGTGATATTGGCTTCGCATTATGAGCGTCCTGAACCGGGCGTGTATGAGGAGAAATACTCTTTAGCTGCAGTCGTGACACGGCTTAGAACCCTACTGAAAATCGCTGAGTCTATTACGCTTGCAGCAGATGTAGTGGGTCCTGATGCCAAAGCCAAAGCAGCAGCACTTCAAGCAGGGGAAGTGCTGGTGCTTGAAAATCTGCGTTATGAAGCAGGAGAGACTAAAAACGATCCTGTTTTTGCGGCAGAGTTAGCAAATATGGCAGATATCTACATCAATGATGCCTTTGGTGCCTGTCACAGAGCGCATGCTTCAATAGATGCCATAGCGACACATTTTGATGCAGAGCATAAAGCAGCCGGTTTTCTTCTCTCTCAGGAAGTAAACTTTTTTGCCAAAACATTAGAAAACCCGATGCGTCCTTTTGTAGCAGTGGTTGGGGGTTCAAAAGTTTCAGGAAAACTTGAAGCATTGATGAATCTCATAGAGAAAGTTGATAAAGTAATCATCGGTGGAGGAATGGCATTTACCTTTTTGAAAGCCCAAGGGTATGAGATTGGGACTTCTTTGGTAGAAAATGATTTACTGGATGAAGCACGCAATATTATGGCGAAGGCAAAAGAAAGAGGCGTGAAGTTTTATCTGCCTGTAGATGTGGTGGTTAGTCCTGAATTTTCTGAGCACGCCATCACCAAGTATTTGCCATCTCAAGAGATTCCGGCTGACTGGATGGGTTTAGACATTGGACCTGCGAGTTCAAGACTGTTTCGTGAAGTGCTGAATGATGCGCAGACCATTATGTGGAACGGTCCTATGGGTGTTTATGAGTGGGACAAATTTTCCAAAGGCAGTTTGAAAATGTCTCATGATATTGCCGATACGCATGCAACGACGATTGTTGGCGGCGGAGATACAGCTGATGTGGCACAAAAAGCAGGAGACGTAGAAGAGATGACCTTTGTGAGTACAGGCGGAGGTGCGAGTTTAAATCTGATTGAGGGTAAAGTACTCCCGGGAATTGAAGCACTTAAGTAGTCCAAAGAGGAATAGAGATGATTTTTGCAGCAAATTTTAAAGCCAACCACACAAGAGCCACAACAAAACACTATATTGAAGTGTTAACCCAAAAGTTGCTTGCAAAAAAATCTGGTGACCTGGTGTATATTTTTCCACCCGCAACTGCTTTGGATGGATTTGAAGGGGCATTTACGCTCGGAGCCCAAAATGCTTATCCGGCTGTCAATGGTGCTTACACGGGTGAAATAGGTTTGGAGCAGCTTGAAGAGTTTGGCATCAACACGATACTCATCGGGCACAGCGAAAGACGCCAGCTTTTAGGTGAAACGCAAGAATTTATAGCCAAAAAATTTAGATTTTTTCAAGAAAAAGGGTTTACAATACTCTATTGTATCGGTGAGCCGCTTGAGATACGAGAGCGTGGAGATGAAGTTGTGATGAAACATCTTCTTTCCCAGTTTGAGGGTATTGATCTCGGGTATGAAAAACTGATTGTCGCGTATGAGCCTATTTGGGCGATCGGTACAGGAAGATCGGCAACGGTTAGGGAGATTGCTTCTACGCATGAGGCATTAAGGCAAACCATCAAAAAACCACTCTTGTACGGAGGGAGTGTCAATGCTGACAACATCAAAGAGATTAGCGAGATTTCTTTTGTGGATGGAGTACTGGTGGGCTCTGCTTCTTTGGATGCAGATCGTTTTGCTTCTTTGGTATTGAGATAGTTTTTGGGCTCCTCTTTGTGTCAAGAGGAGAAGCCGATTATTTAAATAAATCTGCCAATGCTGAGGTATCGGTTGTTTTTTCTGCCTCACTGTTTTCTGTGCTGCCTGCTGGTCTTTCTGTGAAGCCTTCGATTTCATTGAGTTCTATCGTATAACCTGTCAACATGGATGCCAAGCGGATGTTGATACCGGATTTGCCAATGGCTTTTGCTTTTTGGTCTCCTGTGATGTTGACAACAGCTTTTTTGTTTTCGGCATCCACTTTGATACTTTGTGAAATGGCAGGGCTTAATGCACGCGTGATAAATACTTCAGGAATAGGCGAGTATTCGATACAATCAATATTTTCGCCATTGAGTTCTTCGCTAACGGCATTGATACGCACCCCTTTGACACCAACGGCCGCTCCAATGGGATCGACGTTCATTTGTTCAGTTTTAAGTGCTATCTTGGCACGTTCTCCGGGTATCCTTGCTGCAGCAGTAATCGTAACTACACCATCATCAATCTCAGGGACTTCAGATGCCATGAGTGCTTCCAAAAACTTGGGTGATGTGCGTGTGAGTTCAAGATAGAGTCCATATTCGGGATCTACACTCACATAACGAAGCAGTGCCCGGATGGTATCACCACGTTTATATTTTTCTCCTTTGATACGGTTTCGAAGCGACATAATGCCTTTAAGTTCACCAATTTCAACATGGGTATTGTCCTGCGCATCAATACGGTTTACCGTACCCAGCATTACTGTGCCTACTTTTTCTTTGTATTTTTCAAAGAGGTCTTGTTCGATACGTCTTTGTATATGGTATTCAAGTTCTTTGAAAAGATTCGCAGATGCAGTTCGTCCGTGTTCTTCAAGGATAAACTCCTCTTTAAGCTGATCACCCAGTTCCAAAGATTCATCATATTCTTTGGCTTCACTGAGTGAGATAAAGCTGTCTGATTCTATCTTCTGTTTATTGTCCTCTTTGCCCACTTCGACATAGAGTTGTGCATCGTTGTCTGCTACTACGGTGATGACTTTAAATACAGAATACTTTTTTGTATCATGGTCGATGATGACTTCAAAAGTGCTCGTAAAACTGCTGAGTTTTTTTGCTGTATTAATCAACGAGTCTTTAAATGCCTCAATTGCATGTTCTTTACTGATATTTTTTTCATGTGCGATTGCTTCTATGATATCTAATATTTTTTCCATTAATAATTCCTAATAAGTAGTACTTTTATAACCCATTGCAATATACCGCTACAAGAGGTAACAAAACAGTGTAAATGACATCTTGGGGATATTGTTTTTGAAGTAATGAATTATAGCTAATCAAAGCTTTACGCAAAATAAAGTATAATTTACTATCGTTGTATCAAAAGCATACATAAGAAAAAGAGATAAAAAAAAGGCAAAATGAATGAAACTGAAACTTGCTAGAACCACCCTAAAAGCAAAACCAAGAACCATTGAAGTGGAAAAAGTAGAAGAAGAACTGGCAGAAAAATCGATATTTTATTTTGACAAAGACAATTCACATAAAGAACTCAAAGAGATGATTGAATATTTTGAAGAGAAAGGGTATTCGGTCTATATGAGAGAAGTAAAATACGGACTCGATGAAAACGAATATATCTATGAAGTCCATATCATCGCATAATGCGCAATATTTAGCCAAAAGCAAAGGTGAACTTCTTTTTGGCACACTTTCACAACACTCTACTAGAAAGACACAGCATTGAGTAAAAAATTATTTATAGAAACGCTTGGTTGCGCGATGAATGTTCGCGACAGTGAACACATGATAGCAGAACTGAACCGACAAGAACCCTATGAGCTCACAGAAAACCTCAATGATGCCGACCTCATTATCATCAATACCTGCTCGGTAAGAGAAAAGCCTGTAGCCAAACTGTTTTCTGAAATAGGAGTGTTTAACAAACACAAAAAACCATCCGCAAAAATAGGTGTAACAGGATGTACCGCTTCACACTTGGGTGAAGAGATCATCAGGCGTGCACCTTCAGTGGATTTTGTATTGGGTGCAAGAAACGTTTCCAAAATAACCCAAGTGATCAACCAAAAACATGCAGTGGAAGTCAGTACGGACTTTGATGAAAGTACCTATGATTTTGCTGAGTATAGAAGCAATCCGTTTAAAGCGATGGTGAACATTTCGATTGGCTGTGACAAGTCCTGTACTTTCTGCATCGTGCCTGCAACACGGGGAGAAGAGATCTCCATCCCTTCAGCACTTATCGTGCAAGAGATCACAAAAGCTGTAGCCACAGGGGCAAAAGAAGTGATGCTTTTGGGTCAAAATGTAAACAATTACGGAAGACGCTTTGGAAGCAATGAGGAACAGTGTGATTTTACACAGCTGTTGCAGAAGATTTCTCAAATAGAAGGGCTGGAGCGCATTCGCTTTACTTCTCCTCATCCTCTGCATATGGATGATACTTTCTTGGAGGAGTTTGCAAACAATCCCAAAATATGCAAACAGATTCATGTGCCGCTGCAGAGCGGATCAACCTCACTGCTTAAAGCAATGAAAAGAGGCTACACCAAAGAGAATTTTATCAACCGTTGTGAAAAGATACGTGCTTTGTGCCCCGAAGCAGCCATCTCTACAGATATCATCGTAGGCTTCCCTGGTGAGAGCGATGCAGACTTTGAAGATACGATGGATGTACTTGAAAATGTACGGTTTGAGCAACTCTTTTCATTTAAGTACTCAGCCCGTCCTCACACCGAAGCCGCAACCTTTACCAATCAGATAGACAGCGAAATTGCAGGAGAGAGACTCACCCGTTTGCAGTCGCGTCATACAGAGATACTCGATGAAATCATGGATGCACAGCTTGGGGCGGTCCATCAAGTCTACTTTGATGAACTCAAATCAGGCGGGCGGGTTTCAGGACGTTCTGGTGACGGCAAACTCTTTTTTGTGCAGGGCAGCGAAGAGCTTTTAGGCAAAATTGTAGCTGTAAAGGTTACCAAAACCTCACGTGGCGCACTGGATGGGGTGCTTGTTTAAGGCAGATGTTTAAAACACTTTCGCGTAAAATCGCCACATTTTTGTTGCCTCCAATGGGATACATTGTGATGCGTTTTTACTGGCATACCTCAAAAAAAAACTTTCATATCCAAGGTGTCATAACGCAAGAGCAGTGCATTGTCGTCTGTTGGCATGGTGAATTGCTTCTTTCTCCCCAAGCCTATAGGCACTTTCATAAAAAACAGCCTGCATCAGGTATCATTTCAAGGCATTTTGACGGTGAAATGATTGCACGTATCCTGATGTATTTTTCCATAACACCGCTTCGTGGTTCCACAAGTAAAGGAGCTAAGCAGGTACTTCTTGAAGCGTTTAGAGCACTTAAAAAAGGTGAAGATCTTCTGGTAACCCCTGATGGACCTAGGGGACCGCGTCATTCTATCGGGGATGGCGCAATTGCATTGGCACATAAAGCCAAAGCACCTGTTTTGATTGTCAATTATATCCCACAGCGCTATTGGAGGCTGAAGAGTTGGGATAACTTTGTGATCCCCAAGCCATTTAGCAGCATTGATTTTTACCTCGATGTTATCTCTCTTGAGGGTATGACACTTGAGGAATCCAAACAATTTTTGAAACAAAAAATGTTAGCCCATACACTACCATGACACTAAAAGGGAAAATTCACGATGCCAGTGAAGCATTTTTACACTATTTATTTGATATCAGAGGTTATTCTGAGACGTCCATTGTAACGTATGAGATTGCACTGCGGCAAATGCTTGAGCAAAGCCATGTGTATGAAGAAGAGGGTGTTGTCGTTATGGATATCACGCCTTTTCGTTTTAAAATCGTCAAAAACAACAAAAAAACAATCATGAAAAAACTCTCTGCCTTACACTCCTTTGTCAGATACCTTGAAGAGCAGTGTCATATACCACTTAAACTCATAGGCGATGAGTCCATCAAAGTTCCCAAAAGTCTGCCTAAACCCATAGAAGAGCAGTATATTAATGAGGTATTGGCAAAAGCCAATTTGGAAGAAAAACTACTGGTTAGTATGTTGTATGGACTTGGATTGCGTATCTCTGAACTCAGTAGTCTTGAACTTTATGATATCAAAAAAGAATGGGTGCAGATACACGGAAAGGGTAACAAGGTAAGAGAAATGCCTTTGTTAGGCTCTGTATCAGTATTGATTGAAGCGTATGTGAAGCAAAAGTCACCCAAAAAATATCTCTTCGAAAAAGGAAATGCCCCCATGAATACGGCGCAGTTGCGCTATATGCTGACAAAACTGTTTAAAGAGTCAGGATTTAAAGTGACACCGCACCAACTGCGACACTCCTTTGCCACTCATTTGCTGAATCACGGTGCACGTATTGCTGATGTGAGTGAGTTGCTTGGACATGATACCATGGCAACGACACAGGTCTATACTAAACTGGGATCTGTCAAAA
>JAABRH010000023.1 GCA_011391015.1 Sulfurovum sp. | reverse complement strand
TTTTTAATGCCGACCAGGACTATTATGACGGTTGGTTCTTAGGACGCAACAGATGTAAACATCTTTTGGTAATTGATGAATGATAAAAAGCATTGAGAAAAAACAAGTCCGAAATCAATCGGACTTATTATGAAAAAATGGGGATTATGCAGGTACTACTGAAACTTTTTTTTGTGTAGCAGATTTGTTGTCAAATTTTACCACACCTTCAACCAGTGCGAACAATGTATGGTCTTTACCCATACCTACACCATTACCTGGGTGTACTTTTGTTCCTCTTTGTCTTACGATGATGTTACCAGGAATTACTGCCTCACCACCATATTTTTTAACGCCTAAACGACGTCCGGCTGAATCACGGTTATTCTGGGTAGAACCCTGTCCTTTCTTGTGTGCCATCCTATGCTCCTTATGCTATTTTAGTGATTCTAACTCTTGTGAAGTCTCTTCTGAAACCTCTTTTTAGTTTTGAATCTTTTCTTCTCAATTTTTTGTAGATAATTACTTTTTTATCTCTACCTTCATTGATGACTTCACCTTTAACTACAGCACCTTCTACAAAAGGTGTACCGATAGTTACGGCACCATTGTTATCTAACACTAGAACTTCTTTAAATTCTACTGCTGATTTTGGCTCAAGATTCATGTTATCGAAACAGACGATATCACCCTCTTTAACCTTGAATTGTTGACCACTCGCTTTAATGATTGCGTACATTGCAAACCCTTTATTTCTATTGTTTCTTTAAAAAGTTTGTGATTATATCCAAAGTTGTTTTAATATTTTTTTAAAGTATCAAAGTTTCCTGTTTTTTACACCGTTTTGTTTATTAAAAACTATATTCGATACCATCCAAAGCGATACAATCTATCTCAACAAGCGCATTTTTAGGTAATGTTTTAACAGCAACCGTACTGCGAACCGGTTTGTGCATACCAAAATAATGAGCATAAATAGCATTTACTTTTTCAAAATCATTCATATCTGCCAAGAAAATCGTTGTCTTAATCACATCATTAAAATGTGCGCCGGCTGCTTCAAGGACATAAAATAGATTTTTCATCACTTGATGTGTCTGGTTTTCAATATCATCTCCAGCCATCACGCCTTCAGGCGTCAAGCCTATCTGTCCTGATGTATAGATAAAGCCGTTTACTTTCACTGCTTGCGAATAGGGTCCTATGGCTTGTGGTGCTTCGTGTGTAGAAATAAATTTCATCGTTGTTTGCTCCTTAGTTTCTTTCGTAAAATATATAAGAGGTGGAATAGTTTGAAAATTCAAAATAAACCTTTTTCTCTCCGGAATCCACGATACCATTCATATTGATATCATCCACACCATACCCGTAACGATACGGTCTCATCTCTCCGTCTTTGCTTCCGTATGCGGTTGAGACTTTATCTATTTTTATAAATTTATGTACCAGTTTGTCACCCGCATATACATCAAGCACCCCGTTCGTCCCTGTCCAGTTTTGAAGCGAACGGCTCAGAGAGTTTTGTGTCTCTTGTGTACATCCAGCAAAAAAGAGTAACGATATCCCTAAAATCAATATTTTAACTTTCACATTGTTTCCTTCATTTTTTTAACTATTGTAACGTGATTGCACTAAGCTTTCGGCATACCAAATTTTTGGGTTATCAGCTCACCTTCATCATTAAAATAAAGATAATAAAGCTTATCTTTTAGTACAGAAAGCCCTGCAAGGTAACGTAACGCCAGATTAGCCTGAAGTGAACCGATATGCATCACAATAGGTGCAGTAATACCGCCTGGTTTATGGTCTGAGATATTGAACACTTC
This sequence comes from Sulfurovum sp., assembly GCA_011391015.1. Lineage (GTDB taxonomy): Bacteria > Campylobacterota > Campylobacteria > Campylobacterales > Sulfurovaceae > Sulfurovum. The sequence goes on along the minus strand of JAABRH010000023.1, from coordinate 21,638 downwards.
AAAGTTCGCCTCATCAAAAAAACACACCTGACCATTAAACTCTTCCACACTGGCATAAATCCAAGGTGTACCCTTCTGTTTGGCGTACCTGTCTATCTCCGCTCTTGTGGCTAAATTGTCTGTGGCATCGAGTATCAAATCATACTGATTGTCCAACTCTCTAAACGCATCAAAACGCATATCATACGCCTGCGTTTTAACAAAAGGATTTTTAGCTTCAATAAGTGCTGCTACTGTTTTGGCTTTATTTTTGCCTTCATCTTGCAGCGTAAACGCGATTTGTCTGTGGATATTGTGTCCAGAGACGGTATCAAAATCGACCAGATGGATCTCTCCAATCCCTGAAGTCCCCAGTGCCATTGCCAAAGTCGAACCCAACCCGCCTGCACCGACAATCACTATCTTTTTATCTAGCAGTCCTTTTTGAGTGCTTTCGCCCCATAACTGTATCTGTCTGTTGAAGTATTCTTGTTGTGTCACAATCATTCTCCTCTTAACTGCAATTCTTTCTCAAAGCCCCATGCTTTTCGGTGTTCGAGTACTTCGCTTTTTTCTATGACTTCCACCAGCATGGATTCTTTGTCTTCAAGCATCATCTCAATTTCACCCTCTGGTGATACAAGCATGGTATCACCGTAAAATTTCCACTTGACATCATGGTCACTATATTCGCCTAAACGGTTTGCTCTGAGTACAAAACAGCCGTGTAAAAATGCTTTGGTTTTGATGATCTCTCTCCAGCGATTATGTGAACCAAAAGTCGATGCTGTGGGCAGCAAAACAAGATCCACTTTTTTTTCTGTCACCTTTTGCCAAAAATAATCAAAATGCAGTTCAAACCCTGCCATCACCATCACTTTGAATCCTTTGAGATTAAAAATCATCGGGTCTTCAAGCGGTTTGATAGGATTTGCAAAAAACTTTTTCTCATTCCAGTGCGCATAGGGAAGCAGTATCTGCTGTTCATAATAGCGTGTCGCACTTGGGGTAATCTTGACGATAGTCTTATGGTAACCGTCTTTTTTACTGACGATAATCGGTGCCACAAAGATAATCTCATATTTTTGCGAAAGACTTTTGAGCAGCTCAGTATGTTTGCGCGTCTGCTCTTTGACCATATTGGGTGACATAGTGGCAAATTCTTTAAAAAAATGGTTGAGTACATACTCCCCAAGAAGCATCACCTCTGCACCTCTTTGTTGTGCCTGTTTAAGATAAAACTCAAGCCTTGTTGCATTCATACCCAGTGTGGGCAACTGAAGGGCTGCTACAACAAGCTGTGCCATTATACATCCTCCGGCATATTTTGGTTTGCCTGCTCGATGATGGTAATTTTTGTTTTGGCCTCTTCTATGAGCATTTGTGCCTCTTTGATGTTTTTTAGTCCATCTTCATACACTTTCACTGACTCTTCCAGGGTAATCTCAGGATTCATCAACTTTTCAAGCAATGTTTTGGAATACTCCAGTTTCTCTTCAAATGTGGTATGTTTCATCCAAGCACCTCTTTAATATTTTCTTTAAATTTATCCAATTCTACCAAAAAAGCATCATGCCCGTAACTGCTTTGCACTTCAAGATAAGTACACGCTTGTGCATTGCGTTTCATCATCTTGGCAATATGTTCCATCTCAGAGGGAAAAAAGAGATAGTCTGAACTAAAACTGATCAGCGTCACCCTTGCTTTTATACGCAAAATCGCTTCATGTAGCGAATCATAGCCTCTGCTGAGATTAAAGGTATTGATTGCTTTAACGATATACAAATACGAAAGCGGATCAAAAATACGAGAAAAATTATTGGTATTGTACTCCATATAGCGTTCTACTTCATAACGTCCAAAAAGTTCAAAAAGACCATCATTGCTGACATAGTTACGTCCGAATTTACTGTCCATCGATTCGGGTGAAAGATAGGAGATGTGCCCAGCTATTCTTCCTATCGCCAAACCGTCCAGCCCCTCCTCTTTAAAGGCATCTTTTTCATAATTGCCATGATTAAAACGAGGGTCTCTGCGTATGGCTTCTATGGCAACCTTGTTAAATGCCATCGTCCATGGTCTGGTTGCATACGTACTGGCAAGCGAAATCACATCATCAGCAAAATTCGGATAATCCACTCCAAACTGCAATGCCTGCATTCCGCCCATAGAACCGCCTACAACCGCACGCACATGATAAATACCCAACGAAGAGAGCAGATGCATCTGTGCACGCACCATATCTTTAACGGTCACAACTGGAAATTTTAGCCTATACGGATCTTCACTTGGGCGGTTTGGGCTCATCGGACCTGTTGATCCAAAACAGGAACCCAGTACATTGGTGCAGATCACAAAATAACGCGTGGTATCGATCGCCTTGTTGTCACCTATAAGACCATCCCACCAACCTACTTTTTTCTCACCTTCATAGCTACCGGCTGCATGATGGGAACCACTCAGCGCATGACAGACCAAAACAACATTGGATTTGTCTTCATTTAACTCGCCATAGGTTTCATAAGCAATCTCATATGGCTCTAAAATACGCCCGCTTTCAAGATACAAAGGGGAGCTGAAGTATGCGATGTTAGTTTGTATTTTCATAAAATGCTTTGTATTGGGTTTAATACAGGTATTTTACCTAATTTGGGCTTTAGGGTTTGTGGCGCGTGCAAAGAGGCGCGTGCACGGGTAAAGTTACCCTAGTGCTTTTGCAAGATCGTTGATTAAGTCTTGTGTGTCCTCTATGCCTACACTCAACCTTACCAATCCGCCTGGAACACCCGCTTCTATAAGCTCCTGTGCTGAAAGCTGCTGGTGTGTGGTGCTTGCAGGATGTGTGATGATGGATTTACTGTCTCCGATGTTCACTACCAATGAAAATATCTCTGTACTGTCGGCTATTTTCTGTGCGGTTTGGGTATCTTCCACTTCAAAAGAGAGCAGTCCAGAGTAGCCATTTTTAAAGTACTTCTGCGCCAATGCATGATTGCTATCAGACTTCAGTCCGGGATAATTGACTTTTTTGACCCTAGGATGTGCTTCCAAAAACTCGGCAATCGCCAAAGCCGAGCTTGAATGCTGCTTCATGCGAAGCGGCAAAGTCTCAAGCCCCTGGATGTACAACCAAGAGTTAAACGGACTAGGCGCAGCACCCAAATCACGCAATAGTGCCAATCTTACTCTGAGTGTAAACAGCGGTAAAGGTACATCAGAATAAACAAGCCCGTGGTAACTTGCATCGGGTTCGTTAAAGTGTGTGTAACGGGTATTCCCTTTTATCTTCTCCACTAAGTTATGTCGTTCTACGATGACACCTCCAATGGCTAGACCTTGCCCAGTGGTATATTTACTTGCACTATGTACCGTCAAATCAACCCCATGCTCAAAAGGCTTACACAAAATGGGTGTCCCCACCGTATTGTCCACGCAAGTCAGGATGTTGTATTTGTTTGCGATGGCAACTATGGCATCAAAATCTGCCACATCCACGCTCGGGTTGGTGATACTTTCAAAAAGGATGATTTTTGTTTTGTCATCAACCAACGCTTCAATTTCAGAAGGATTTCTTACATCAAAATAACGTGTTTCTATGCCAAATCGTTTGATGGTGTGTCCTGTAAGTGTCGTTGTACCACCATAAACCTGTTTGGCTACGATGATGTTATCCCCTGCTTCAGCCACATTGGCGATGGCATAAAAAATCGCTGCCATCCCTGAAGCCGTACCTACAGCCGCCACACCGCCTTCAAGTGCAGCAAAACGTTTTTCAAACACATCTGTTGTAGGGTTCATTAGCCTTGTGTAAATATTGCCAAGCTCTTTCAGTGCAAAAAGATTTGCCGCATGTTCTGTGTTTCTAAACTCATATGCCGTACTCATATAGATAGGTACCGCCATTGTCCCCTGCGCATCTTTTTCATATCCAGCATGGATGGCGAGTGTTTGTTCGTGCATTGTTTTTCCTTAGTAAATGATAGAAGTAGATTATAGCTTGAAGCTACTTTTATTGTTCTTCATTACTTACTTATCGCAATAGATATAGCTATAATAAATAATTCACAAGTTTAAATACCTTACAAGGAAAGCACTATGTATAAACTTTACTATTATGTTCCTGTTGAAGCAAAAGAAAAAACCAAACAGGCACTTTTTGATATGGGTGTCGGAAAGTTTGAGAACTATGAAAACTGTTCATGGGAAACTTTAGGATACGGACAATTTAAACCTGTAGCCAATGCCAACCCAGCTATCGGTGAACTTGATAAACTCGAAGTTTTGGAAGAGTATAAAATTGAGATGATTTGCAGCGATGAGCTTATCCATCAAGCTGTCAAAACGTTAAAAGAAGTCCATCCTTATGAAGAGGTCGCTTACGAAGTCTTTAAGATGGAAAACATTTAAACTTTGTAAGTGTAGCCATAAAAATAGATATCTGTGAATTTTGTAAAGAAAGTAAAAAATAAATCCACCGAACTTAGTCGGAGGATAAAAGAGAGATTACGAAGAATAGTTCGGAGACTCTTTGGTGATGGTGACATCATGTACATGAGACTCTCTAAGACCTGCTGAAGTGATCTCCACAAACTCTGCTTTTTCCCAGAATGTCGGGATGTCTTTTGAACCGCAGTAGCCCATGGAGGAGCGAAGTCCACCTACCATTTGATGCACGACATCTTCGATACGTCCTCTGTAGGGTACGCGTCCTTCTATGCCTTCAGGAACAAGTTTGTCTGCTGCTGTTCCTTCTTGGAAGTAGCGGTCTGTACTGCCTTTGGTCATGGCACCGATACTTCCCATGCCTCTATACTCTTTAAACTGGCGTCCGTTAAAAAGTATCATCTCTCCGGGTGCCTCATACGTACCTGCGAGTGCAGAACCCAGCATCACTGAACTCGCACCCACTGCTAAAGCTTTAGCTACATCACCGGAGAACTTGATGCCCCCGTCTGCTATCACGGGTACACCTGCTTTATTTGCCACTTGTGCCACTTCATCGATGGCGGACATCTGAGGTACACCTACACCCGCAACGATACGTGTCGTACAGATAGACCCTGGTCCGATGCCTACTTTTACGGCGTCCGCACCTGCATCTATGAGGTCTTGAGCTGCTGCACCCGTAGCGATATTGCCTGCGATGACATCCACATCGAGAGTCTTTTTGATGAGCTTGAGTGTATCGATGATGCCTTGTGAGTGTCCATGTGCAGAGTCCAGCACAATGACATCAACCCCTGCTTCCACCAGTGCTGTCGCACGGTCTATCTGACCCACACCGATGGCTGCACCGACTCTAAGTCGTCCGTGTTTGTCTTTGTTGGCGTTGGGAAATCTCTCTTTTTTCTCTATGTCTTTGATGGTCACCAGGCCTTGCAGCACATCATTGTCATCAACGATAGGCAATTTTTCGATTTTGTGTTGCTGAAGCACTTTTGCAGCCTCTTCAAGCGTGATACCTATTTTTGCCGTCACCAAGGGTGCTTTAGTCATGACATCCTGGACACTTAAACTCATATCGGTAATGAAACGCATATCACGGTTGGTGATAATGCCCAATAGTTTCATCTCTTTATCCACCACGGGCACACCGGAAATTTTATATTCACCCATCAGAGCATCGGCATCGGCTACGGTTTTATCGGGACTGATATAGATAGGATCGATGATGATACCGCTCTCAGACTTCTTCACTTTAGATATCTGTTTAGCCTGCGTAGCAATATCCATATTTTTATGGATAATCCCTATACCACCTAAATGTGCCATCGCGATGGCTGCTTTATACTCAGTCACCGTGTCCATTGCTGCTGAGACAATAGGGGTATTGAGAGAGACTCTTTTTGTCAATTGGCTTTTGATGCTCACCTCTTTAGGAAGAACAATCGAATGCTGTGGTACCAATAATACATCTTCAAATGTCAGTGCTCTTTTTTTAATTCTCATGTTATTTCCTTTTTATTTTTGATATTTTACCGCTTTTTCCATGCTTGCCGCACCGTCAAAAAGTGTTTTTTCATTAAATGCTTTAGCTATGAGTTGCAAGCCTACAGGCATCCCATCCTCATTTTTAGCCACAGGCAGTGAAATAGCAGGAAGCCCTGCTAGGTTGATGGCAATGGTGTACATATCACTCTTGTACATTTCAAGCGGACTGTGAATACTTCCTATCTTAGGTGCTACCGAGGGTGCAACAGGAGACAAAATAAGGTCTGCCTCTTCAAAAATGGCGTTAAACTCATCTCTGATGAGATGTCTTACTTTTTGGGCTTTGACATAATACGCATCATAATAACCTGAAGAAAGTACAAAGTTACCCAGCAAGATACGCCGTTTTACCTCTTCTCCAAACCCTTCGCTTCTTGTATTATAAAAAAGTTCTTCTGTGTTTTTAGATTCTGCTCTTCTGCCGTAACGCACCCCATCAAAACGTGCAAGATTGGTTGCTGCTTCTGCAGTCGCTAAGATGTAGTAGGTGGCAATGTCATACTTCGTGTTTTGCATATTTTTATGCACGATGGTATGCCCCGCTTCTTCTAAATCTTTAACCGTTTGTGCATACGCTTTTTGTATATCGCTGTCTGCTTCAGAGATATAGTTGTCTATCACCGCGATAGTGAGTTTCACATCAGGATTCAGCGTGTTTGCAATGTCTTCATTTTCAAACTCTGCAGAAGTAGAATCCTTCTCATCATGCCCCTTAATCGCATCATACAAAATAGCAGCATCCTCAACATTTTGAGTGATGGGCCCTATCTGATCAAGACTGGAAGCATACGCAGCCAACCCAAAACGGCTCACACGCCCATAAGTCGGTTTCATGCCAACTACGCCGCAGTAGGCAGCAGGCTGACGGATAGACCCACCCGTATCTGAACCCAGTGCAGCGATGGCGATGCCTGCAGCTACAGCTGCCGCTGAGCCGCCAGAACTTCCCCCTGGTACACGGTCTGTGCCATGCGGGTTTTTAGTCGGGCCATAAAAAGAACTCTCTGTTGTTGACCCCATCGCAAACTCATCCATATTGGCTCTGCCAAATGACATCATGCCGTGCGCTTTTAGGTTGGTGATGGCCGTCGCTTCATAGGGAGCGATATAGCCTTGAAGTATCTTAGAAGCCGAAGTAACCGACCAATCCTTGACTTGAATATTGTCTTTAATGAGGATAGGCACACCCTCGCCTGAACTTTCAAACCCAACATAGGCATTGAGTCCAGAGGCTTTTGCTTTGGCTTCAAGCTCGACTCGAAGTGCTGCCATCTCTTCCTTGCTTTTTGTTAATGCTTCTTTGAGCGTAATCACGACTTGCTCCCTTTTTGCTTATAAAATTCAACTACTGCCAACCCGATGCCAACCAATCCAACAATAAACACGATAGAGCCAATAATCACTTCTATCTGAATAGGTTGTGTCATATCAAGCATCAAGCGACCACTTTTGCACAACGTTCACAGGCACACTCCTCAGACACTGAAGTAAACCTCCAGCATCTAGGGCATTTGGCTGCGCTTGCTTTATGGACTGTAAATGTTTTGCCTTCAACTTCAAAAGAAGCCAGTTGTTCTACTCGGGAGCTTGATCGCATACCCGAAACCACAAACCAGTCTTCCAGATCTTTTGCTTCACTGATGGAAAATGCGCTGATGTCACCTACTATCTCTACTTCAAGTGTCGATTTAATGACTTTTTCTTTTTTGAGTTTATCAACTGCTTCTGAAAATTTTTCACGCGCAGCACTCAACATCGCATCATCAAAACTTGCTGCTACTTCAGGCACTTCAACATACACCAAATCAAACACATTTTGCATCTCGCCTTTAAAATGTTTCGGTGCATACTCAAGTATCTCATCTACCGTGTAAGTAAGAACAGGAGCCACAAGTCCTAACATCGCTTTGGCAATGTGTGCCATCGCTGACTGTGTTGCCCTTCTTGCAAGACTGTCTCTGGCTTCACAATACAGTCTGTCCTTGGTGATATCCATATAGATACCGCTAAGTTCATTGGTGATGAAGTGGTTGAGTGTGGCAAAACCTCTAAGAAAGTCATAAGCATCAAAAGAGCTTTTCACCGAAATAAACACCTCTTTGGCTTTGGTGAGTATCCATCTGTCGAGTTCACCATATGCACTTTCATCAACATACGCTTCCAAATCATCTACGTTTGCCAGCAAAAATCTAAAGGTATTGCGTATCTTTCTGTATTGTTCCGCTGTCTGCTTTAAGATACCATCAGAGATTTTGAGGTCTGACTGATAGTCTGAAAGTGCAACCCACAGCCTGAGTATCTCTGAGCCATACTCCTTGATGACTTTATCGGGAGCAACGACATTGCCTTTAGACTTGGACATCTTCTCACCTTTTTCATCAACCGTGAAGCCGTGCGTGATGAGTGTTTTATACGGTGAGACTTCATGAACCGCTGCACTTAAAAGCAATGAAGACTGAAACCAGCCTCTGTGCTGATCCGAGCCTTCTATGTAGAGTGATGCAGGGTATTCTCCCGCATCATAATTACCACTCTGAAGCACCGAATTCCATGTTGAACCCGAATCAAACCATACATCCAAGATATCTTCTATCTTTTCGAGTTCATCCGGGTTGTACTGACTTCCTGCTGTCAAGAGTTCTGCGTTGCTCATGGCATACCATGCGTCTGCACCGTGTGTATCAAACAAAGATGCAACATGCTCCAAAACAGTGCTGTCAAGTATCACTTCTTTGGTACTTTTGCTCCTAAAAAAAGCGATAGGCACACCCCATGAACGCTGACGAGAGATACACCAGTCAGGTCGTCCTTCTATCATTGGCTGTAGTCTGTTTTTTGCACTTTTAGGGTAAAAATCTACATTTTCTATGGCTTTGAGTGCAGAGGTTCTGAGCGTATCGTTTGAACTTACAGGTGTCTCATCTATGGCGATAAACCATTGATTGGTTGCTCTATAGATAAGCGGTTTTTTAGTTCTCCAGCAGTGCGGGTAAGAGTGCACAAATTTACTGACTTTGAGCAGATTGTCACCTAAAAGTGCCAAAATGGGCTCATTGGCTTTGAAAATATGCATCCCTACAAAGGTTTGTGCATCAGGTAAAAGGTTTAGTCCCACAACAGACTGATCATAACATCCTCGCTCATCCACCGGCATGACGACATCCAGACCGTACTTTAACCCTACCTTGTAGTCTTCTTCACCATGACCAGGGGCAGTATGTACTGCTCCCGTTCCGCCATCCATCAAAACGTGTGAACCAAGTACCACTCTTGAAGGACGGCCATTGAGCGGGTTGATCGCCAAAAGATTTTCCATCTCGGTTGCAGCGATTTTTCTACTGGCATGCCCACAGACTACGCCCTCTTCTATCATTTTATCATACCGTGCATCTGCAACGATATGACCATCATCGGTGAGAACATAAATCTCTTCAGGATTGAGTGCGATACCTGTATTTGCCGGTAATGTCCAAGGCGTTGTGGTCCAGATTACGATGCCTGCTTTGCCTTCAAGTCCCAACTTCTCTTTTGCAGCATCTGAAAGCTCAAAATGTACATAAATCGAATAATCTTCTTTGTCCTCATACTCTACTTCAGCATCTGCGAGTGCTGTTTGTGCAGCCCATGACCAGAATATCGGTTTATGTCTTTCAACCAGCAGCCCTTTTTGTGCAACTTGGCACAATGTACGGTAGATATTGGCTTCAAACTTAAAATCCATCGTCACATAGGGGTTGTTCCAGTCAGCCATGACGCCCAGACTCTTAAACCCTTCTCTTTGGACTTCCACAAATTTTGCAGCATGCTCACGACACAATGCTCTAAATTCATGAGTAGGCATAGCTTCTTTTTTCTCTTTGCCCAGTTTCTCTTCCACTTTTTGCTCTATCGGCAATCCGTGACAGTCCCAACCCGGCGTCATGCGTACCGCTTTGCCTTGAAAATAATTGTATTTTAAAATGATGTCTTTAAGGATTTTATTGAGTGCGTGACCGATGTGAATATCTCCATTGGCATAAGGAGGCCCATCATGAAGCGTGAACATCTCTGCTCCGGCACGTTTTACTTTCATCTGTTCATACATGTCGGTATCAAACCATGCTTGATATTTTTTGGGTTCATTTTGAGGAAGATTTCCACGCATCGGGAAGTCAGTTTTTGGAAGAAGCAGTGTGTCTTTAAAATCCATAATCGATAATACCTTTGGTTTTATTATCTCGTGATTGTACCTAAAAGAGCATTAGAAGCTACTTTTGGTACAATTATCTTATGAAAAATATAACTACTATTGTCGAGAAAATCATACAAGAACTCAGCAGGCAAAAACAGACTGTCACCTTTGCAGAAAGCTGTACGGGAGGACGGATTGCAGCAACATTTACTGCCGTATCCGGAGCATCCGCTGTACTCAATGGCTCTTGCATCACCTATTCAAACGAGATCAAACATCTATGGCTTGGTGTGAGCCAAGAAGTACTTGAAACCTATGGCGCCGTAAGTGAATCCTGCGTTCTCCAGATGTTGCAAGGTGTGCAAAAAATGGCGGCTTCAGACTACGCCATCGCCGTCTCTGGTATAGCTGGCCCCACAGGCGGTACAGACCTTAAACCTGTGGGTACTGTCTACATAGGTCTACTGACACCTACGCAACAAAAAGTGTTTCATTGTCACTTTAAAGGTTCAAGAGAAAGTATACAAGAAGAGTCCACGCGCTTTGCCATCGAAAAATTTGCAGAATTATTAAACATATAGCCTATTTAACTTGACAATAAAAGGTTTCTGAGCTATAATTCCGTCCACTTATTCGAGTAATGGGTGCAAATGTGTGTCCTGTTAGCTCAGTTGGTAGAGCAATTCCCTTTTAAGGAATGGGCCCTAGGTTCGAATCCTAGACAGGACACCACCTTAAAAACAAACTATGGTCTCTTAGCTCAGTTGGTAGAGCGCTACCCTTACAAGGTAGATGTCGCAAGTTCGAGTCTTGCAGGGACCACCATTAAACAAAACGAAAAATGAACGAAGTTCATCTTTTCTACACTAACGCTGTGTTTACTTCAGCAGTAGGCTCACGAAACTGGTTTCGTAAGTGTTTTATTTATTCAGTGACAAAAAGTAAATTTTATTCGGTGCGGTGGTAGTTCAGTTGGTTAGAATACCTGCCTGTCACGCAGGGGGTCGCGAGTTCGAGCCTCGTCCGCCGCGCCACTTCTTCTAAATAATAAATACCGATTCCAAGCACAACCTAAATACTAAAATATCACAGTTATAATTTACCTAAGAAATTTGAAAGTCTAAAAAAAGGTAAGAAAATTTGAAGAAAATTATTGCAATCGCACTTATACTATTTATTTTTAAAGCTATATCCCTAACTAATACAAAATATACCGACAATATACATACTGAATCAAATATTCCGCATTCTACACCTCAACAAAAATCAATTATTTCTTCAAAGGTCAAAATACAAGAAAAACCAAAACCTACAATAACCAAAAAAGCAATGCCAATCGCCAATACTAATAAAAAACAAATATCATTTAAATGTGATCATAGAAAGCATTGTAGTCAAATGAGATCATACGAAGAAGCAAAGTATTTTTTACAAAACTGTTCTGGTGTAAAAATGGATGGTGACTACGATGGCATACCTTGTGAAATGCAATTTAGAAAATACTATTAATTGTATTTTCTATAATTTTATAAAATGTCAATCCCTAAGTCTCATTCTCACACTCTCTTCATGCGCAGTCAAACCTTCTGTGTTGGCTATCATGGCGCACTGCTGACCAATCTCTTGCATCCCTTTTTTTGACATACAGATGATGGATGATTTTTTCAAAAAGTTTTCAACACTGAGCGGTGAGTAAAATTTTGCTGTACCGCCTGTAGGAAGTGTGTGGTTTGGTCCTGCAACATAGTCACCTATAGGTTCAGGGGTATTATCACCCAAAAAGATAGCCCCTGCATGCCTGATACTCTCAAGCAGACCCATTGGATCTGCAGTGATAACCTCTAGGTGCTCTGGTGCGATTTCATTCATCAGTTCAATCGCCTCTTCCATACTGGATGTTACGATTATCGCACCTCGCTCTTCTATGGATTTTCTGGCAATCGTCTCGCGAGAAAGGGTACAGAGATACTCTTCTACTTTATCACTCACTCTATTTGCCAGTTCACCATCGGTGGTAATGAGTATAGAACTTGCCATCTCATCATGTTCGGCCTGAGAGAGCAAATCCATAGCGATGTAGTCTTCTCTTGCCGTCTCATCTGCAAGTATACCTATCTCTGATGGTCCTGCGATCATATCAATGTTCACTTCACCATACACCAACTTCTTGGCTGTAGCCACAAAAATGTTGCCAGGTCCAGTTATGACATCAACTTTAGGGATGGTCTCTGTGCCATACGCCATTGCACCAATCGCAGACGCTCCGCCCACTTTAAACACTTGTGTCACGTTACACAGATGGCAGGCAGCCAGCAGCAGTTCATTGAGTTCATTATCGGGTGCGGGGGTGCAGACCACTATCTCTTTCACGCCAGCGACCTGTGCGGGGATAACATTCATCAGCAAAGAAGAAGGATACGCAGCTTTTCCACCGGGGATGTACAAGCCTGCTCTGTCTACTGCAGTTACCTTTTGACCCAAAATAGTACCATTGGATTCTGTGTCCATCCATGTTTTAGGCATGAGTTTTTGATGATAAGCTTCGATGCGATCATACGCCAAATGCAGGGCAGCACGCAGCTGGGCATCGATATTTTCATACGCTCTTGCCATGGCATCGGTAGAGACCAAAAGTTCACTATCCTCTTTGGGCTCCCATCTGTCAAACTTGGCTATCTGCGCTTTGAGTGCTATGTTACCATCTGTTTGTATTTCTTTGAGTAAACCTGAGACAATGCCCGTCACACCCTCTATATCCATTTTCCCGCGTGCCAAAAGCGCTTCAAAATTCGCTTCAAAAGTGTCATCACCACTGTAAAAAATTTTCACACATTGTCCTTATATTTTCGTTCATATCTTGAAAGCATACTTTCATTACCCAGCACACCACCCTGATGGATGTAAAGCAAAGGCTTTAAAAACAGTTCAGGGTAACTTAGTAATACACGCCATCCTAACGGGTCATACAGTAAGTCAAACACTACTCCCGTTTGTTGTTGCAATTTTAGCCAAATTGTATAGTTTTCTTTATAAAGTTTTCCAAAATGGTGTTTTTTATCCATACTCAAGATACGTGGATGATTATTTTCATTTGCTTCCAACATCGAAAACTGTTGTTTCAAATACTCCTCATCGCCGACACAAGGTGTTGTATAGACTGTACAATTTGGCAAATGTTTTTGCAAAAAGAGTGCGGTTGTGCCCGTACCTGCGGGCAAGAAAATGTTAACCCTATCAAGAGATGCGGTTTTTTGCCATGCCTGTATCTCCTCTGCCAACTTTTGTATACCAAATTCGGCCTCTTTTTGTCGTCCTCCCTCTTCTAAAAACAAGGTATCATCGCCAAATATCTGCTTATCACAAGAGGCTTCATGCAGCTGCATCCCATTGGCTAAAGCTGCCTGATAATTCCCGTGTGGATTTGCTTTGAGATACTCCGCCACATGATCCACATAATACTCAAAACGCCACCCTTTCATCTTCGCTAACACTGAGAGTGAATACATAGCATTGGACTGCGCTGAACCGTAAGAGACCAAGGTAGTGATGTGGGGAAAATCATTGTGAAGATAGTAGTAGAATTTTCGCGCTTTATTGCCTGAAAAATCAGGATGAAGAAGGTCATCTCTTTTTAGAAAAAAAGAGTGCCCTTCAAAGGTATATTTTTCAACAGGAGAGTTCAGATCAGTTGCAACACTATCCAAAAAATTAGTTACGCCCTATACAATTAAGATCGTCAAAGGCTTTTTCAAGTCTTGCTACCATGCTGAGTTCACCCGCTCGTAGCCATTTGCGCGGATCGTAATAATTTTTATTGGGTTTGTCCTCACCTTCAGGGTTTCCGATTTGTCCTTGTAAATAATCATGGTTTTTAGCCGTATACCCTCTTACACCATCCCAAAATGCCCATTGCGTATCTGTATCGATATTCATCTTAACAGCACCGTAAGAGATCGCTTCACGGATATCTGCAAGCTCTGAGCCTGAACCGCCATGAAATACAAAATTAACAGGTTTAGACGCAGTGTTGTATTTTGCTTCAATAAACTTTTGAGAATTCTCCAATATCTTTGGAGTCAGCGTCACGTTACCTGGCTTATAGACACCATGCACATTGCCAAAAGATGCCGCTATGGTAAATCTGTCTGATACCTTCATAAGTTCTTCATACGCATATGCGACCTCTTCAGGCTGGGTATACAGGAGTGCATTATCGACATTTGTATTATCTACACCATCTTCTTCCCCCCCTGTGACACCCAGCTCAATCTCAAGTGTCATGCCCATTTTTGACATACGCTGTAGATAGGTTTTGCAAATTTCTATATTTTCCTCAAGTGGTTCCTCTGAAAGATCTAACATATGAGAAGAAAAAAGCGGGATGCCGTGTGCTTTAAAATGTGCTTCACTGGCATCAAGCAATGCATCGATCCACGGAAGCAGTTTCTTTGCAGCATGATCCGTATGAAGCACGACCGGTACCCCATAAGCTTTTGCTACGGTATGCACATGCTGTGCACCGGCAATAGTACCTACAACAGAACCTACGCTTGAAGGCAAACCTTGCCCTGCATAATAGGCACCACCCCCGTTTGAAAACTGAACAATCACAGGCGAATTGACATTTTTGGCTGCTTCAAGTACTGCATTGATAGACAGTGTACTCACTACATTCACCGCAGGTATTGCAAACCCGTCTTCTTTTGCTATACGAAAAAGTGTCTGAAGATCATCCCCTGTCACTACACCTGCATCCATACTTTCTAAAACTTTTGTTGGCATGTAGCCCTTCCTTTTTGTGGCTTTATTTTACGTTTATTTTTGCATTTTTCATCAAGCTACTCACCACTTTTTCCTGTGCCAATTGCATTTTGATGTTATTTTTGACCGTTTCAAACGAAGGTATTTTCTGTTTGTTTTTTGCAGCTTTTATCATTTTATCATATCCCTCTTGCGCCATCGCATCAGAAATCTCAGTTGTTGCAATTTTTTTCTGCATCCAGAACCCTGCAAGGGCTGATTCTTTTTCTTTGACATTTAAACTTTTTTTTGCTTCAGCAGTCATCAGCTTTGAAGGTGCCATCACCTCAAGCAGTTTCTTTTTGTCATTTTCCGGAAGTGCCGCCCATGTCATTGTGCCTTTTGTCATTTGCTCCAGTGCTTTATTCGCCTCTTCCATACTGATAGTCATGCCGTTTACACTGCCTGCACTCGTATTTCCGTCTACTTTAATATCGGCATCTTTCATCACTTTGGTCACGATTGCCTTCTCAAGCATTTGCATCTTCAGTCTGTCTTTGATCTGATCAAAAGGCGGTATAGGTGCAGTGCTGTTGTTTTCTCTTGCTTGAAAACTCAAACCATTGTACACTTCTTTGGCCTGCTCATCGGTGATCTTGATCGACTGCGCTTCTTTTCTCATCCATGTACGGGTATACACCATCTCTTTCTCGACTTCCGAGAGTTCTTTTTTGGCGACATCCACCACAAGGAGTGGCAAAGAGAGTTCTTTGACTAGTTTTCCGCGTTGTTCAGGCGGTAAAAAATCAAAATCTGTTACTTTACCCTGCGTACGCTGCTTCAAATAGGCATCAGCATCTTTTTTAATGATCTTGTGTCCATTGACCGTAGCAATCACAGTAGAGGATGGTCTTGTTTTGATGGGTTTGGGCGCAGGTGCCTGTGGGTTGTTGAGGTTGATGCCTCCAAGGTTTACCATAGAGGAGGTGTCATCTTTTTCGTTCATCATGTTTGTCAAAGAATTTTTCAAGGCATCAGCAGAAGCCGTACCTTGAAATAATCCTACAGTTATTCCCAAGAGAATAAAATATTTCTTCATAGTCTAGTATTCCTGTTTTAATCCCTTGAGATTATTTTTGTGTTGCATTCACATCTGGCAGCATATTTTCAATTTTTGCTTTGCTTTTTAGCTCTTTCGCTATCTCACCTACTTTAGCTGTGAACTGTTGTTGTTTGAGCATGGTAATAATCTTATCTTTTACCTCATCGTAAGAAGTCGGTTTTGCAGGTGTTTTTTCTTCAAGGAAAATGACATGATAACCAAACTGTGTTTTAACCGGTTTTGTTGTGATCTGACCCACTTCAAGTGCCCAAGCCGCATCTGAAAACTCAGGAACCATCTGCCCTTTTGCAAATGTTCCGAGATCCCCGCCTTTTGGACCTGAAGGACCTGTTGATTTGGTTTGTGCCACTTCAATAAACTTGGTTTTTAAAGCTTCGCCTTTGAGTGATTTGAGCGAATTGATAATCTCTTGCGCTTCTTTTTCGTCTTTTACCAAAATGTGTCTTGCATGCATAGAATCTTGCTGCATGAATTTTGCGCTGTTTTTGTCATAAAACTCTTTTGCATCGCCATCACTCACTACGATACTGTCCATTTGCGCTTTCATCCACATATTGACCAGCAGTTCATTTTTCAATTTTTCCATATTGCGTTGAAACTCAGGTTTTTTCTCAAACCCTTCTTTGGCTGCAAGTTCAGTAAAAAGTTCTTTCTCTACCAATCTGTCCGTAACCATTCTCTGCTCTTGTGGCTTTAGTTGCATAAAACTTGAATTGGGCGCTGCTGCAGTCACAAATGCTTGTGCATCTTCTTTTGTAATGTTTTTTCCATTGACTGTTGCGAGTATGTCTGAAGCCGCTACAGATGAAGCCATAACAGCAACAGCAAGTAGTGAAGTTTTTGCGAGTTTTAACATGGTGAATCGTCCTTGATTACATAAATTTAAGCCTGAAGTATATCCCGATTGGGTAAATCATTTGTTAATGTGCTACTATTTTATGCTAGATTAGATGAGACAAAGGCAAAGAGATGGCAAAAGCAGGACACACTACCAAAAAGATTAAAAAAGCGACACAAAAAGAAGCTGAAGCGATCAAACAGATTTTTCTTGAACAGTATCCTGACTCAGTGACTGAGTTACACTATCGCAACCTTTATGAACTGCTCATTGCCGTGATGCTTTCAGCACAATGTACCGATAAACGCGTCAATATCATCACGCCTGCACTCTTTGAAGCCTATCCAGATCCTGTCTCTTTGGCAAATGCTGATTTGGATGAGGTGAAATCCTACATCAACACCTGTTCATTTTTTAACAACAAAGCCCAAAACCTCATCAAAATGGCACAATCGGTAGTAGAACACTACGGCAACGAAATACCGCTTGAACGTGATGAACTGGTTAAACTGGCAGGCGTAGGACAAAAAACTGCCAATGTCGTCATGATAGAATACGCTGGAGCCAATCTCATGGCAGTCGATACCCATGTCTATAGAGTAGCCCACCGCTTAGGCTTGAGCGATGCCAAAACAGCTGTAAAATGTGAAGAAGAACTCAGTAAAAAATTTAAAACTGATTTACACTTACTCCATCAGGCGATGGTGCTTTTTGGCAGATATAGATGCAAAGCACTCAACCCTGAATGTGAAGAGTGTTTTATGAAAGCACACTGCAAAACCACACGAACCTTTAAAGTCTAACACTCTTTTTATTGTTCACCATGTGTTCTTTTATGATAACGTTCTACTATTTCAGGGTCATGATGAAGATTTATTTTTGCATCCTCTTTGCCTTCGTAGTCTATTTTAGAAAGTACATAGCGTATAGATTCGAGTCTGGCTTTGTTCTTATCATTGCTGTCAACGATAATCCAAGGTGCATACCCCGTATGTGAACGAGAAAACATCTCTTCTTTATAATATGTCACCTTGTCCCACATCTCTTGCGCTTTTTGGTCAACAGGACTTAATTTCCAGTGTTTAAGTGGATTGGTCATGCGCTCTTTAAATCTTTTTTGCTGATTTTCTTTTGAGATAGAGAACCAAAACTTGATAAGAATAATGCCGTCATCTATAATGGCGTGTTCAATTTCAGGCACTTCTTTCATAAATTTATGATATTGATCAAGGGTACAGAAGTCAAATACTGGCTCCACAATAGCACGGTTATACCAACTTCTGTCAAAAAATGTGATTTCTCCTGGATTTGGCAAATGCTGAAAATATCTCTGAAAATAAAACTGCCCCGTTTCAACTTCGGTAGGCTTTTGCAATGCAACCACTCTAAATTTTCTAGGGTTAAGGTATTGGGTAAACCGTTTGATAGCACCTCCTTTTCCTGCCGCATCACGCCCTTCAAAGATAATCATAACCCGTTTGTTATTATCATAAACCCAGTTTTGGAGTTTAATAAGCTCTACCTGAAGACTTTTTAATTCATTTTCATACGCAACACTATGTGTTATTCTTGCAAGCTTTTTTTTGCCAATCAGCTGAGACAATCCGCTTTTTGTTTTCAACAAATGAAAATTGTCTTCAAGCTCTTTTAAAATCTTTTTTGCTTCTTCGTCTTGTGTTACCTTGTGCAAATACTCCAAATCCTGAAAAATCGTTTTCATGTTTACCCTTTAGTGTGTTTTAGTATATTCTTTTATTGTACTCCTGCTAATCTTTGATAATATATAATTTAAACAGATTCAATAATCTTTTTTACGACCTCAAAAGTTCTCTCAACAGAAGCCAATTCTACCCTCTCTCTTGTTGAGTGGGGGTAGCGTATGGTTGGTCCTATAGAGGCAAACTTCATCGCAGGATATTTCTCAGCAATGACACCGCACTCAAGCCCCGCATGTATCGCCATCAACTTGGTTTTTCCAAAAACAGATTCCATCTGAGCACTTACAAGGTTCGTAAAATCACTGATGTCAGGTTTCCATGCAGGATATTTATCTTCAAGTGTAGTATCAAAACCATAGACATGAAAAAAATCCAACGTTTCATTTGAAATAGCTGCTAGTTTTTGTGCATCCATCGCTCTGGCACTTGTTTCTATGAGTATGCCACCCTTTTCGTCGGTGGTGATAATCGCAAGATTGATACTTGTATCAGGGATGCCCAGTGTTTCGTTATGTGCGTGTACCCCGTGCTTGAACGCCTCTATCATCGCGATGATTTTCTCACCTTCGCTTAAGACTTTGGGTGTTTCGCTCAAGCATCTCACCTTTACCAGTTCATCATCGTTTAATGCTGTTTGGCTGTAGACTATGGCGACTGCATTGGCAGGGATGGAGTTACGCCGCTCACCTGCATACAGGCTGACTAATTGTGTTATCCCATTTTCAACCAAATAGGCACCCAAAACTTTGATTGCAGAAGGGATACCTTTGTCGATATCAACCCCCGAATGTCCTCCTACAAGACCTTTAACTGCTACTTCATAACAAAGCCCTTTGCCTTCTATATAGTCATCCTGTTTGCTTGCTGTTATGTCAACACCGCCTGCACAGCCTATATAAACTTCGGCTTCATCTTCGCTGTCAAGGTTCAGCATGTAGTCGCTTTTGAGCGCAAACGCCACTGCATTTGCTCCTATGAGTCCTACTTCTTCATCTGAGGTAAGCAAAAATTCCAGCTCTGCATCCTCATCCATCAGCTGCATCATCATCGCGATGCCCATGCCGTTGTCGGCACCCAAAGAAGCCTCTTTGGCACTCATCCAACCCTCTTCCTCATAGGTTTCCAATAAAGGTGCTTTTCCCATACACACCATATCGTAGTGTGCCTGCAGACAGAGTTTGGGGCTTCCCTTGCAGATATAGATATTTTTCATCCCATCCACTTCTACCGCATAGCCTCTATCTTTTGCAAAAGAGACCAAAAAATGTAGCAATTTAACTGCTTCTTTACTGCAATGGGGTATCTGGGTGAGGGTTTGAAAATGTTTTATAATGTCCGACATAACACTCCTTAGACTATCGATACAAGAAGTATAGTACAATGAGATAAAAATTGCCAAAGGAAGCGTGATGGAACACTTTTTTACCTGCCCTTACTGTTGGGAGCGTATCTCTATGGTGCTCGATAGTTCTGAAGAATCAAGTGATTACATCGAAGATTGTGAAGTATGCTGTCGTCCTATAGAACTGCTTTTTAGGTTTTCAGGAACTACACTTGTGAGTTTTGAAGCAAGAAAAATGGAAGGTATTTAGCCCTTGGTCTCCAAATGTTGTGTCATAAAGCACACTGTATATCAATTCATATATAGTTCATTGTACTTGACTATACTGCCTCATGTTTAAAAGGATAAAAAATGAAAAAATGGCGATTTGACTTCAGAATTTGGCACTGGATACATGCCGCAGTTGTGTTAGGTTTGCTTGGCACTGTATTTTTAAGAAAAACTTTTTTAAGCTGGAAAACAAACAGTGAACTTCTTAGCAGCAAGCTTACAGAAATGGACATCAGCATTACAAGTCAACAGGCAAAAGTACTTGCGACATCGATTCGTTCTCCCATGTGGGAGTGGCATATACTCCTAGGGTATGCTTTGGCCGTACTGCTTTTGTGGCGGATTACACTCTTTTTTACAAAAAGTGGTTCTGCTAATTACAAAAACTTTAAAGCCAAAACTCTACATAAAAAACTTGTGACATTGGGGTATATAGGTATCTATGGCACACTCTTCATAATGGCTCTTTCAGGACTTTCACTGACATTTCATGAATCATTGGCATTGGGTAAAGAACTTACCCATACGATTAAAGAGGTTCATGAATGGTTATTTAATCTTGTGCTTTTATTTGTTGTTTTGCATGTTACTGGTGTCGTTATTGCCGAAACAAGAGATGAGGCGGGTATTATTTCCAGTATGATTCATGGTAAAAATATTGCTTAAGAAACGCATGCCAATTGAAAACAAATTGCCTCGCCAACTCCTCTGTAAAGCCTTAAGATTGCATGGCAGTCAACACGCCATCCCAAAAGACTATACGTGCTTTGACTGCTTCAATGGCTGAAGTAGTTGCTTCTTCTATCTTGCCTTCATCTGCTCCGCACATCTGTTCAAGCAGTCTCATTGCCAATGGTCCGTGAAATCCTTCGTCCAAATGGATATGCCGCTCAAGATAATAATGAAAAATCGGGGCATCTTCTTTAGAGACACCCATGGAAGCAAGTACGGCTTTAAACATCAGCGGAATAATATCTTCTCTGCCCAAAGAAAATGCCGCAGCAGCATGGTGTGGTTTTCCTTCCTGTATGAACCCAAATGTACGTGTGGTAAATGCGCGTGAAGCCTGAGGTATGTCTGGAAGTTTTAATGCTGCTTCTACCCCTTCATTGCGTACCGTCTCTACAAAATGTTTGATCATAGAAGTATCCGCACCCACCTCTTCCATCGCAAGCAGATAAATCTCAAAATGGCTCAAATGCCTCCCGTTGGCAACCATCTCATCGGATTCTTCTTCAAGCACTATTTCATTGATAAATCGGCTCAGCTCAGGATCACGCGGTGGCACCCAAGGTGAACCGGTAGGCGCAATCACGCCTTGAAGGTACTTCACCAAGGACATAAAATCCCAAACTGAAAAGACATGATGCTCCATAAAACACTGTAAATCTTTCTTTGTTTGAACTGCCTTATAAATGGGATGGGCATCTAGTTCTTCTTTGAGCGAGATGATGCTATCGGTGTTT
>JAABRH010000022.1 GCA_011391015.1 Sulfurovum sp. | reverse complement strand
AAATAGAGTGGGATTTTGATGCCTTCGGTATATAAAAAACCATCTTTGTACACACCTCTTAGGTTTCGTACCACTTCATTTTGACGAAGATTTTTTGAGTTAAATCCCTCTGCATGAAGATAATAAGTCTCAAGATTGACCGTTGCTTTCTCTACGAGTATAGAAGCATTTGTCACCTCTTTTAATCCCTTATAAGTGCTGAGCCCCTCGACCAAGACATCATAGCTGCGTCCTTCTACAAGTGAATCTGCACAGCCATACAAAAAGATGCCCCGTGAGGCGCCAGCTTGTTTGATGAGAGCATTCTGACCTCTTTTGAGTACCACAACCACATCATCAAGCACTACAGGCTGCGCAAGTGGCTCCACAGTATACAAATCATCAATCGTTTTTTTGAGAACCTGTTTTGGATCTGTTTTTTTATCTTCTGCCACATACGCTTTTGTATCAAACAGAGCATAGACAGGCAAATGATCGGAGTATCCTTTGCCTGTATGTTTTTTGTTTTTATACTCCCACCTGTTGATGTAGCCTTTTTGGGCGAAAAGGTAGGATGCTTTAAAAACGCCAAAAGAGTTATTGACATACTCGATGCCTCTGCCATCAAACAGTTGTTTGGGTAAGACGATTTGATCGATGCTGGATTTTTTTCCGTAAAAATTATGGCTCCAGCGCTTATGGGGCACTAACTCCTGCCATAAGCTAAAATGTACGCCTTTACCTGCACCCCTCATCTGTGCCTCTTCTACAAGATGTGCACCGATTTTGGTTTTAAGTATGTCATTAAATGCGGTTTTTCCATTAGTATCATTGTTTTTGCGTTCCAATGTTCTGTAAACATCGTAATCACTGTTAAAGTCACCCAAAATAACATATTCTTTATTTTCAGGCATTGTGGCGATGCGTTCCTGCAGTGCTTTGGCATAGGCAATACGCTTGCTCTCATAACCCTTATAGGCTCTGGATTTCCAATGGTTGACAAAAAAAGTTAAAGGGTTTCCGTTTACATCCACTTCAACTTCCAAAATGTTTCTCACGCGCGGTGCAAAACTGACCTGTATATCTTGTTGCTTTACAATAGGAAAACGGGAGAGCAATGCCACTTGAATAGATGTACCCTTTTTACCGCTTATTGCACTGTAGCGGTACGGACACCCCACCCTTTCAAGGCGTGTAACAAGCGATCTTAGACTATTGGCATTTTCTATCTCCTGAAGTCCCAGTATATCCGCATTCAGATCACAAATTACTTCAGCCGTGTGATTCAGTTTTATCTCAAACATGCGTGCATTCCAGTTATGTTTCCCCGGTGTGTAGTCTTCATACTCTGTACCGTTATAGACTGCATCGAAAAGATTTTCCACATTATACGTAGCCACTTTAAACGGTGCACCATACAGCAAAAATGGAAGGATTATCAATAAAATATAGCGCAAAGAGACCCTTTTTCCTGTCTTAGAGCAATGTGATAACATCATCTAAAAGCTGTATCTGTTTGGCCTCTATAAGCTCAGTCAGTGTACGTTTAAAATTTTTCTTGCTCATACCAAAAATTTTTTGTATCTGGTCTGCCTCACTTTTATAGGTAAAAGGCAGGGTTCCGTTTGCTTCTTTAAGCAGTTGCAAAATAATCGCTTCTGCTTCGTTTATCTTGGCTTTTTTTCCTATGGGCTGCAAGGAGCAATCGAGCTTAAAATCTTTTCTCACACTCTTAATGTAAACTTTTTTTCTGTCTCCGATGCGTAGTGCTTCAAAAATTTCATTGTCAAACAACATGCCCTCATATTGGTTATCGGCTACTATTTTGTACCCCAGCGGTGTTTTAGCGATGACTATGGCATCCAAGACCTTGTTCTGATGCAGCCCCTTCATGTCACGGTTAAAGTGCTTACCTATTTTTTGCGTGCCGTAAAGCCGTCCTGTCTGCTCATCCAAACAGATGCGAAGCACATATTTTTTACCGATGTTAAAATGCTCTTTTTGTTGTGATAGCGGCACAAACAAGTCTTTAGGAAGTCCCCAGTTGACAAATGCCCCATAGGCTTTGTAATCCACCACCGTAAAATACCCATACTCCCCTAGTTTTGCATACGGCATCTTCGTCGTAGCCACAGGACGGTCTTCACTGTCAGTATAGACAAAAACATCCAGAAGTGAGCCCATAGGCATCTCATCTTCCATCACGTAAACATTGGGAAGCAGTACTTCTTTACCATCTTTTGATTCAAGGAAGTAGCCGTAGTCAGTGTCGCGCATCACCTCAAGGGTGTTGACTTCACCGATGGCGATACTGAGGTTTTTTGATTGTTGAGTCTCTTGCATGTGTTATTCCGTTGTAGTTAAATAGTGTGATACACTCACATCTTTAGATTATAACCAAAAAGCCCTCTTATCGCTCAATACCCTGCAAATGTTTGGCAAAATCTTCAGGCGGTACAAAACCTGTCAAACTTTTCTCTGGCAAATACTTATCATATTTATCAAAAAAGATGATGTTGGGTGTGCCAAAAAGTTCAAATTCTTTGAGTAGCGCCTGATCCTCTTGTGTGTTATCCGTAAGGTCTATCTTGATGAAAGTAAAGTCTTTGAGTTCTTTTTGTACTGCCGCATCCGGAAAAGTGATCTCTTCGAGTTCGGTGCACGCTGTGCAGGATTTCTTGCCAAAATCGACCACTACGGGTTTTTCTGATACTACAACTTCTTTCATCAGACGCTCTATACTGTAACCTTTGTGGTTTATTTCTGCACTCATGAGTACCGCATTTGCTACAGTACCATTGGCTTGTGTAAATTTTTCATACGGTCTGAGTATCGACGATGAACCGCTCAGTGCACCTATAAATAAAGAGGCGCCATACAGTAAAAATACCAACGCGAAGAGTTGAGTCAGTTTTTTTGCCCCATGTGTGCTACTACTGGGGTTAAAGACGCCCATGTAAAGTGCTGAACCCATAAACAACAACGCCCAGAGTATCATACTCACACTCTGCGGAAGGATGCGAGAGAGCATAAATATCCCAAGCCCCAGCATCATCACACCAAAGATTTGAGAAATGGCTGTCATCCACCCGCCAGGTCTTGGCATAAATTTACCCGCACCAAGCCCCACAAGCAGTAAAGGCATCCCCATCCCCATACTCATCACAAACAAAGCAGACCCGCCAAGCAGTGCATCACCCGTTTGAGAGATAAACAGTATCGCTCCACCCAGCGGCGGTGCCACGCATGGCCCTACTATGAGTGCAGAGAGCAATCCCATTACCGCTGTCCCCATGATGCCTTTGCCTTGAGCATTATCACTGGCTTTGGTAATCTTAGATTGCCATGAAGAAGGCAGCCCTATCTCATAATACCCAAAAAGAGAAAACGCCAAAGCCACAAACACAGCTGAAAAAACCACCAATACCCAAGGTGTCTGCATAGCTGTCTGTATATCTGCACCCAATTTACCCGCAACCACTCCAACAACCGTGTATGTCAATGCCATAGACAAAACATAAACTAAAGAGGTAAAAAACGCCTCCACAACGCTCGGTTTTTCACTGCCTCCATGTTTAGAGACAATGATGGATGACAAAATAGGTATCATAGGAAAGATACACGGTGTAAGAGCTAACAATAGCCCAAAGATAAAAAATAAAAACAGAATAAAAAACGAACTTTCACTCACAAGAACGTCAGCTATTTTTGCAGTATTGCCCTCTTTGATGAGAGCTGATATTTTATCAAATACACCGATCTCTGCGCCTTTAAAGGTAAAGCTTTTTTGTATCGGCTGATAACAAATGCCAGTATCTGAGCATCCTTGAAACTCTATCTCAAGTGTATAGTCTCCTTTGACTTTAGCTTCTATGTCTGCTACAGGAATGACCACAGAGACTTCTTTCTCATACACCATATCGCCATCAAAATCATGAGCTTTAGGTTTGTTTACTGCAAGTTCAACCTTTGAAGGAGAGATAATCCTGTAAAACAGTGTGTTTTCATAGATATGAATTTTATCTGCCATGGTGATTTTGGTCTGCAGGGTGCCGTCTTGTAAAACAGCTGTCACACCAAATGCCTCTTCTGGGGAGAGGAACTTCTGTTTTTTGAGGGCAGAGTCAAAACCGGCAACAACAAAGGTGGTCAAGAGCAGACTTAAAAGGAGTAACTTTTTGATTAAAATATTCATACTTTCTCTTTTTTATTAAACTTTATGCACTATTTTATTGTACCATTGGTGTATAAACTGTGTAATACTAGCTAAAATTAAATAATAAAAATTAAATAAACTTTTGCACTAAAGGTCAAGCATGGCAAATCATCTACAACATGAACTCTCCCCCTATCTACAACAGCACGCGCACAATCCTGTTGAATGGTACCCGTGGGGAGAGGAAGCGTTTGCAAAAGCGCGCAGTGAAAACAAAGCCATTTTTCTCTCCATTGGCTACAGTTCGTGTCATTGGTGTCACGTCATGGAGCGTGAATCTTTTGCCCATGAAGCCACAGCAAAGATCCTCAATGACCATTTTGTCGCCATCAAGGTGGACAAAGAAGAGCGTCCCGACATTGACAAACATTTCCAAAATGTCTATCAGCTCATGAACCAACGTCCTGGCGGATGGCCTGCGTCCTTCTTTTTAACTCAAGATCTCAAACCCTTTTACTCCGCGACCTACATCCCCGATGAGCCACGCTACGGGATGATGAGTTTTTCCAGCCTGCTCGAAGTCATCGCCGACAAGTACCGCAACGAAAAAGCGCTTCTTGTTGAAAAAGCAGAAGAGATACTGCATTTTTTAAACCCAAAAGAAGACAAAATTCAGGCAACAAAACTTGATTTAAGCATCATCAACCGCGTAAGCGATCAGGCAAAACAGCTTTTTGACACCCAGCATGGCGGCTTTAACAAAGCGCCCAAGTTTCCTCAAGCCTCACTGTTGGATCTGCTTTTAGATGTCTATCGTATCACCAAAGAAGAAGAGACGCTTCATATGGCACTATACTCGCTTCAGGGTATGGCAAAAGGTGGACTTAGAGATGTGATTGATGGCGGATTTTGCCGTTACTCAACCGACAACGAATGGCTGGTACCCCATTTTGAAAAGATGACGTATGACAACGCACTCTTGTGTGAAGTCTATCTTAAAGCCTACCATATCTCTGGGGATGATTTTTATAAAAAAGTTGCATTTGAAGGCATTGATTTTATGCTTAAACAGATGAGCGAGAACCATCTTTTTTATGCGGCTTCAGATGCCGATACAGACGACAAAGAAGGTAAATATTTTGTTTTCACGTATGAAAAAGCCTTAAAATCTTTTACAAAAGCTAGCATCCCCGAAGAACATCATGCCGCTCTTGCTACAGCACTGAACATCACACAAGAGGGCAATTTTCAGGGTAAAAATATCATTCGTATCAGTGATACTGACGATAAAAACATACCCTATTTTGACGAAGCCATCGCAGCACTGAAAAAACGCAGAGAAAAACGTACCTACCCCTTTATAGATACAAAAATCATTGTTTCTTGGAATGCCATGATGATAAAGACGCTTTTTAAAGCAAGCCGTATCGATAGTGCCTACCTCAAACCTGCACTGAAATCCCTTGATGCCCTGCTTGAGAATATGTATATCCATTCAGAGCTTTTTCACTCGACACTTTTGGATAAAAAACCAAAAATTAAAGCCTTTTTGGAAGACTATGCCTACCTTACCGAAACGCTGATAGAAGCCTATGAGAGTACACTAGATGAGAGCCATCTCATCACTGCAACCAAACTAGCCAATGCAGCGATAGAAAAATACTACGAACAGGGAAAATGGAAATTCTCGCGAGGAGAGTTTGAAATCGATGAAGATATCCATGACATCTCCTACCCCTCTTCGGTTTCTACGATGCTCTGGGCACTCTATAGTATCTCTTCATTAGTCGATACGGTCTATAAAAAATTTATTTTTAAAACCCTAGAGCGGTACTCTTATGATGTCATGCGCCAGCCCATCTCGACCCCGCGTATGAGCCATATGGTGATACGTTATCTTAAAGATGACATTATCATCAAAGCAAAAGAAGAAAAGTTACACAAACATATCGCAGAGCTTGACACACTTGCATATCCTTTTTCACTTCTAAGAAATGACAGCAATGACGGCTTTATGCTCTGTAACTCCAGTGCCTGTTTTGGACATGAAAAGCATTTTTCCGACATTGTAGAACTGCTCGAAAAAAGATAATGCCTTATCTCTTTTTTCTCATCTTCCCTCTTCTTCTTTTTGCCCAAGTGGAGATGACAACTCGTACACAGGTACTCATGGGGACTTTTGTAAGTATCACCCTTGAAGCAGAGCAAAATGCACAGATCACTCACGCCTTTGAACACATCAAGCAGATAGAATCTTCACTCTCCAACTACGACCCTGATGCATCTTTATCGAAGCTCAATGTTACACACCGCATAGACCATGACCCTCTTTTAGCTGAAGCACTTTCCCTATCTGTGGCATACTACAAAGAAACCGATGGGTATTTTGATGTCACCATAGGAGCTATCTCAAAAGAGTTGTACCATTTTGGCGAGGACAAAACTTTCTCCCCCTCTAAAGAAGACTTAAAAGCTGCCCATCTTGACATCCACGGCATCCACATCAACCCTGAGAGCATTAGCACAGAGGCAAATATCAGCATTGACCTAGGAGGGATGGGCAAAGGCTATGCTGCAGATAAAGTCGCAGCGTATCTTGAAGAGCAAAATATTTCAAAGGGGATTATCGCACTGAGTGGGGATATCAGATGTTTACACCTCTGTGAAATTGACTTGCAATCCCCCTACTCTGAACAGACTTTCGCCACGATACAGAGCAAACACCCGAACCTCTCTGTCTCTACAAGCGGCACCTACAGAAGATTTGCCACCACCAAAGAAGAGCACCACCTCATCAACCCCAAAACAGCCATGCAGGGACGTGAATTTGTCTCCGTCTCACTCTTTACCACCGCGGATAATGCCACAATAGATGCCTATGCTACCGCGATCTCAGTGATGCCAAAACAAAAGGCATTGGCATTTCTCGGACAACTGCAAAAGGTTGCTTTTGTGCTGGTAGACAACGAAGGAAAAATACTTTATGGCAATACCCGTGGGCTCATAGAGATAAGTTGGCTGGACTACAAAGAAAATGCGACTAAAGTCAGTAAGACCATAAAGGAAGAGACAAATGCAAAAAGCGCTGTCAGTTTAAGCCATCCCGATACTACCCATCCAAACGAGATAGCAAAGTAAGAAAAGATATCAAACAGTGCCAATCCAAAAACAATTAAAGCAACAAACAATGCATGTTTTTTGGAAACAGTCGTACTAAACAGCATAAAATGCGCTACGACAAAAATAAGTGCTCCCATAGCAAACAGATGCGGTGTAGCAACCTCGATGAGTCCACGCAAGCTCTTTTCTTCAGGAAGGGCGATAATATCTTTCAGCGTGTCCAAGAGACCTGAAGCACTCCCCAAACCCTGTGAAAGTAAAAAAAGCCATACACCGCTTGCTAAAATCAATACGGTATAAAGCAGAATATATCCAACAGAAATAGCATATAATGCACTGTTTTTCATAAAAACAGCACTCTTTTGAAGGCACTTACACCCAAGATAAACGCTACAAAATGCCACAACGCAAAGGTAAACAGCCATACAGGTACAAGCCATGACACCTCAAGAAGATAGGCAAGCAAAAGTATCGCCGGAGCCAGTATACCCACTATGAACACAAGATGCACCGCCCACATTGTAAGCGCTTTGCTGTCATGTACACGAATAGTGATAGCGGTAAGTATCAACAAAGCAAACAGCGTCATAAAGAGATCCGTATGCACTTGCAAAAGCAAAGCATCAAGAAGCATCGGTTCCACAAAATTTTCCCTATCGCCAAACAGTGTGAGTGCAATCTCTTGTATCTCTGCACCGATGACATACGCATGAAGTGCTACATCAAAACCCAGATACAGCAGGATAAAAAAAAGTACCGCCGCCATTAAATGCTTTAATAAGCGCGAATACTCCAACTCTTTGGTGATTAGAAATTTCATACTTTAGTGCCTTAATACAATTTCATAAATTGCTCTGGCAATTCTTGCACCCTCGGTGATAGATCGTGCTGAAAGTGTCGAACCGCTTACGGTAGGGATGTCTTTGCCTACCGTGAGCAGTGCAGAAGCATCTTTGTTCTGAAGCTGCCCCATCCATGTTTTGCCCGGAATATACTCAGGCGGCTCGCCAAATGCCATTATCTCGGTAAACTTCAATCTTCCCGTGTTATCAAAAGCATACAGCACGGTCGCTTTTTTGGAACGCACTTCTCTTGCGATCAGTACAGCCATACCCAAACTTTTTGCTTCACCTCTGATATCATAATACCGGTACACTTTCGTTCTGACAGCCGTCTTCGCTCTGGATTGCACCTGTGAAAATTGCTCTTGAGTAAGTATCAATTGTTTGGGTTCAACGGCACTCACGCCGCTGAATGAGGTTTTGATCACATCATCAACCGATGTGTTTGTTTTAGCCGTAATGCTTTGAGAAAGAATTATCCCAAATAACACTACAGAGAAGAGTTGTTTCATTATCTATCCGTGTATTAAAATATAAAGCCAAGTCCAAATGCAAATATATTCGTATCGATACTATTGACTTCTTTCATCGTGTAGTCAGCCTTGAGTACGACCTGATCTGCAGGGAAAAAGTTTAGGCCCATTGTAACAATATCTGTCTGATATTTTTCTTCATTAAGTCCGTCTACTGTTTTTTCTACAGGGTTATAGTTCTCATACTGTGCAAAAATAGGCATTTTGTATTCGATGCCAACCAAACCTGAAAGATCGTACGAGATATTTCCATAATACCCATTGGCTTGTTCAACCGCTTCTGGACTTAACTTTTGCACACCGTCCACACTGGTCTGTGTGTAAAGTCCATAGGCTGAGAAGGGACCATTATCATAGCTTGCATGGATGTCAAATATCGTTGTATCAAGCCCGGAGACATCATTGATAGGGTCATTTTTCAAGTTTGAACCCCCGCCGTAATACACAGAAGCACCTGCCATCAACCCATTGATGCCTGTATAGTCCATGCGTCCAACAAACGCAGGATCAAACGGTGCATTGGCACTTGCACCCAGTCTTGCGTTTCGTATCCATGTACCGTCTGGTTTCATTGTATGCTCATTGTTTATATTCAGTGCATTGATAACCCCAGCTGTATACTCGATACTGGTTGCATCAAACCGTCCATACACCAATGCACCGTTTTCATGCCACGTACTTGGCAAAAGGTATTTTTCGATATCCGGTCTTTGTACAGTATTGAAAAGTGTCGGTTCGTGTCTAAGGTTTACAAGCCCCATAGGCACAAGTACATGGCCCAGTCTCAAGTTCGCTTCTTTGCTGAGTAAAAAGTCAAGATACAAAAACTCTACGACAACTTCGCCACCGTCTTCAGCGTTTGCACCATGTTCAAACTCTATCTCTGTGTTCAGAACGATCCAGTCATTGAACTTGTATCCGATATAAGTAATGAATCTGTACACGTCGGCAAAATCATCCCCGTTGTCCGGATTGGCATAGAACATTTCACCATAGCCACCGATAGAAAGCGGGTTTTTGGAAAAGTAAACTTTTGAGGCTGCCGGTCCCATACCATTGTATGATTTTTCTGTATCTACCAGTGTAAATCCGCCTGTTTGTGTTGCCAAAACCTCTTCAGTGAGTGTGCTATTTTGGCTCTCGAGTGCTTTGACTCTCTCTTCCAGTGTTGCTGCCTGTGCACCCATAGCAAGAACTGCTGCCATACTCAATACGCTTGTCATTTTTTTCATGATGTTTCCTTGTTTATAAGTTTTTAACTTTTGATAGTTGTTATCGAAATCGTAATGTAGCAAATTAAACTTAAAGAAACTTAAAATGAAAATAAATATCAATATCTTGGATTTTATGTTTATTTTTAATCTTTGTTTAAATCTTTTCTGCTTTAATTGCACTTGATAACCATTATTAATATTAGGAAATACTGTGAAACAACACAAACTGCTTATTACAACACTTACGAGTCTTATTCTTATAGGGTGTGGCTCAACCGATACTGAAGGCTTTGGATACGACCAGATTGCCTTGGGAGAACAGCTCTTTCATGACACAATACTCTCACAAAACAAAACCATGTCTTGTGCCACCTGCCATGTGATTGATGCAGCGATGATTGACCCGAGGGAAACTTCCAATACTCTGGGAGCTTCTTTGGGTGATGATGGCTTCTCCATCGCAGACAGAAATGCGCCGACTGCAGCCTACGCATCCTTTGCACCCGCATTTCACTACAATAGCGATGAAGGACTCTTCATGGGAGGTCAATTCTTAGACGGCAGAGCTGCAACTCTTAGTGAACAGGCAAAAGGTCCTTTCCTTAACCCAGTTGAGATGAACATGCCCGATGCAGCCTCTGTCATAGTAAGAGTCAAAGAAAACAGCAGCTATGTAAGCGCATTTAAAAGTCTCTACGGAGAGAACATCTTTGATGATACTGACAAAGCCTATGAAGCTCTTGCACAGACGATCGCCAAGTTTGAAAAAAGCAGCACCTTCTCTCCTTTTGATTCCAAATACGACAGAGCACAAAAAGGGCAAGATACACTCACAGAAGCTGAAAAAAGAGGACTTGATCTCTTTAATGGCAAAGCAAACTGCCATGCATGTCACCCTTCTGAAGGTGAAAAAGCACTCTTTACAGATTTCTCTTATGACAATCTAGGTGTACCCGTCAATCATGCTTTGCGTGAAGCCAATGGTAAAGGAAGTGATTTTATTGACAATGGACTCTATGACAACCCTTTAGTCAAAGAGGTGACACTTCAAGGTGCGTTCAAAGTATCAACACTCAGAAATATCGCAGTTACAGGACCGAATATGCACAACGGTGTATTTAAAGATCTCAAAACCGTGATACACTTTTATAACACCAGGGATGTGGCTGGGGCGATAAACCCTGAGACAGGTGAAGTGTGGGAAAAAGGTGAAGTCGAAGTAAATAAGAATATTGCAGAACTTGGCAATTTGGGGCTCAGTGAAGAAGAAGAAAATGATTTGCTTGCTTTCTTGCACACCCTTACTGATGCGCAGTATGAGCACCTTGATCCCTAAGATGCTGAGCTTTGTAACCTGTGTTACAGACAAAAAGTTTCACCTGTGTCACAATACGGCTGTAATATACACATACGAAGGAGTTACACATGACATGCAACGTAGGAAAAATAGACAGAATTATTAGAGGCTTAGTTGGTGCGGGCGCACTGGCTTGGGGTCTTTTCAATGGCAACATCATCGCTGATGTGGTAGGCGGCGTGCTTCTTTTTACCGCTATCATCGGCTGGTGTCCGCCTTATGCGCTGCTTGGCATCAATACCGTTTGCAACATCAAAAAGGACTAACTTAAGTCTTATGGTGTTATGGTAGTCTCTATAACACGGAGTATCTATGGAACTTTCTACATTTGCTTTTACCAAACAGCTTGAACCTGAAGCCTTGGCCTTTCTTCATACGTGCATTAAGCCTATTGTTTTTCCTAAAAATACCCTTCTTTTTTATCAAGGCGATGTGTGTAATACTATCTTATGGCTCACAGAAGGCGAAGTGCGTCTCTATACCCAGTCTGATACCATCGAGGAGATTACGCTCTATACGCTCAAAAAAGGAGAGCAGTGCATCGTCAATACTGCATCCCTACTCTCACAAACCAACGCTGTCGCTTCAGCGGTAACGCTGACCGATATAAAAGGCTATCTGATCGATGCTCCCTGCGTTAAAACTCTCTCCCGCATGAGTGAAGTGTATCAAAACTATCTCTTTTCACTCTATCAGCTGCGCTTTGAAGAACTCACCGCACTTGTCAATGACATCAAATTTAAACGTCTCGATAGTCGCATCCTGGAGTGGCTTAATAAGCAAAATCAACCGATCATACAGATCACCCATGAAGCGTTGGCAGATAAACTGGGAGGTTCAAGGGTTGTCGTAAGCAGATTGCTCAAAGAGATGGAACTAAAAGGCGTAGTGCTTTTACATCGCGGTAAGATTGAACTCTTGAGGCACTGATTTAACGGTGAATACTTTTGGGGAACGTGAGTATGAAGGTACTACCTTCTCCTTTTTGTGACTCCAAATCCAACTTTATCTTATACTGTTTGCAGACAGAAAGTACAATGTTCAGTCCTATACCAAACCCGCCCCGTTCCTCATTTGCCCTGTAGTAGCGTTTAAAAATATCATCTTGGACATTCTTGTCTATACCGATGCCTGTGTCTTTGACCTTAAGGATATGGTGCTGCAAGCTAATCGTGATGCTGTCACCCACATCAGAATACTTGATCGCATTGGAGAGTAAATTATCAATCAGCCTGCTTGCAGAAGTTTTTGGCATAAACACTTCGGTTGGCTCAAGTGTCAGTGTCACATTTAAGCGTTTTGACTCGATCAGCTCTTTGACATACTCAACACGCTCCTCTATGATAGAAGCAAAGTTCAGGCGCTCAGAAGGCTCTATCTTGCCCTCAAGTCTATAGGTGAGCGAACTGTACATCACCGAGAGTCTTTTTGCGGATGCTTCGAGACGTTTGAGTTTTTTGGGTTCAATACCTTTTAGAGACTGTATCGTCATCAGTATGGCGGAGATGGGTGTATTAAGTTCATGGGTGGTATCGGAGATAAAGTTATCCAAAGACTCTATCTGCTCCCGTACAGGTCTCAAAAAAAGCCGTCCCAAAAAGTACCCCACTGCCCCCATCAGCAAAAAAGACAAAATCAGATACCCGATGATGCGGATACGCAACTCCTGAAATGACAACATCAAATCATACTCTTTGAGCACGATATAACGTACACCTAGATGTTCACTCTTGTCTTCCATCACAGTAAAGCAATTTTTACCTTCACTGTAAAAAACTTCATCAAAATTTTTGACACTTTGGATTTCTGTATATAGAGGTTTTTTCTTGCCGTCATAATACCCCACTTCAAAACGGCAATGATTCAATGCTCTTAAAAATGGAAGCAACTGCTCTTTTTTGAGTATTTCTTGTGATTTATCCTCCATCGCTTTCATAGCAATTTCCGAGGAGAGCATGCGCGCGCGGTACATCATCTCAAATTTCATTGCTTCCTGCATAGACGCTCGGTTGTTTTCAAAAAAAAGATACCCGATGATGCCAAGAAGTATAAAGACTGATACCAGATAAACCGCCAAAAAACGAAACAGCGATTTGCGCTCATACGATGTTAAAACGATAACCCTCTCCTTTGATGTTCTCAAAATACTCTTTATCAAACATTTTTCTCAGATTTTTAATGTAAGTGCGTATAGTTGCATGCGCTGGGATATTGTCATCTTCCCATATATTTTCAATAATCTCGTCACAGGAGACAATCTTACCGGCATTGCGGATAAAATACTCCAAAACCTGCGCCTCTTTCTGTCTCATCTCTATCACTTTATCCTGCATGATGATCTGATGTGCCTTGGGAATAAACTTCATCCCATCAAACTCTATCTCTTCTTGCAAACGGTAACGCTTCACAATATATTTGATGCGTGCATTGAGTTCTTCGAGTTCAAACGGTTTTTTAAGATAATCATCTGCACCGAATTCAAAGCCTTTTTTAAGGTCATCCACCCCGGCAAGTGAGGTGATATAGATCGCCGGAGTAGTATTGCCTATATCCCGCAGATACGTGAGTATCTCAAAACCGTCTATATTGGGTACATTGACATCCAAAAGCAGCATATCGTATCCGCCAACTGCTATAGCATCAAGTGCTTTTTCCCCATCAAAAAAACTCTCTACTTCATACCCGTTTTCAACAAGAAACTCTTCTATGATTTCTTGCAAAATAACATCATCTTCAAGCAGCAGTATCTTCATATAAAACCTTTTAACCAATCTTTAAAAAGAGTGTAGCACATCCACTGTGTAACATGGGTGTAGAAAAAGTTATGGTACAATTCCAGTATGAAAATATATATACCTTATCTTATAGTGATGTTACTTCTGTCAGGATGTACGCAGATGGTCACTGCACCTATTTCAATCGCAGGAAGTGCTGCAAGCGCGACCATTGATGTAGCAGGAAGCACTGCAGGTGCACTTACCTCAGACGATTAATAGCGTTGGGCATTCTTAAATTCTGATATTTCGCTTTCTATCATCTCATCTATCATTCTTACATAGAGATCATTGATGAGATTGGGAGATAAACCCAGCGAAATCGCCTCAGATCTCACATGTGCAATCACATCGGCAATCCTGTCATCTGCTTTAATGGCTTCAACACTGGTCTTAAAATGTGCTATCTGTTTAATATAAGCATTGCGTTTTGCAATCAAGCCTACGATGGCACTGTCAACTTTATCAATCTCATCTCTTGCTTCTTGGAGTGTTCCGCACTGTTTAATTTCCATACTTAACCCTTTTGAAAATATCTGGATTATTATAACCTAAAAAAGAGTGATATGTTTGCAGAAGTTGTGAGTTTTACACAGAGGAAATAGGTGGAAGAGTAGCGATTATAAAACGTATCTGTACTCTAAGTGAGACAGGGCAAAGCCCTGTCTATTGAATCGTTTTTTTAGGCTTTAGCTAAAAAGTCTATTGACTGTGATTACTCAACTTCAGCATCGATAACATCGTCATCATCTGCTTTTTTTGCTTCAGGATTTACACCGCCTTGCTCTTTGGCGTACATCGCTTCAGCCAGCTTATGTGACTTTTCAGTCAATGCTTTGACTTTTTCTTCGATCTGCTCTTTGCTTGCAGAGTCATCTTTAAGTATCGCTTCAAGGTCTGCTATGGCTGACTCGATGCCTGCTTTTTCGCCTGCATCAAAGTTTTCACCCAAATCAGCCAACGATTTTTTCGTTTGGTGTACCAAAGCATCTGCTTGGTTTCTGATCTCAACCACTTCTTTTCTCTTTGCATCTTCGGCTTTATGTGCTTCAGCATCTTGTACCATTTTTTCTATCTCTTCGTCAGAAAGCCCGCTTGAACCAGTGATTTTGATCTCTTGAGATTTACCTGTACCTTTATCTGAAGCAGATACGGTCAAGATACCGTTTGCATCGATGTCAAAAGTAACCTCGATTTGCGGTACCCCACGCGGTGCAGCAGGGATGTCTCTCAGCTCAAACATACCCAAAGATTTGTTATCTTTAGAAAACTCTCTTTCACCTTGGAGCACATGAATGCTCACCGCTGGCTGATTGTCCTCTGCTGTTGAGAATGTTTGTGACTTTTTGGCAGGAATCGTAGTCCCTTTTTCGATGACCTTAGTCGTCACCCCACCCAATGTCTCGATACCCAAAGAAAGAGGCGTCACATCAAGCAACAAGACATCTTTCACATCACCTGCAAGTACCCCACCCTGAATCGCTGCACCCAGTGCCACAACTTCATCAGGGTTCACGGACTTGTTCAAGTCTTTAGCAAAGAATTTTTTCATCTCTTCTTGTACGAGTGGGATTCTTGTAGATCCACCGACCATGACGATTTCATTGATGTCAGACTTGCTAAGCCCTGCATCTTTGAGTACACCCTCAACTGTTTTAATCGTGCTTGCTACCAAATCACCAATAAGTGATTCAAATTTTGCACGTGTTATCTTCGTGACCAAGTGTTTCGGTCCGCTTGCATCAGCCGTGATGAACGGAAGGTTTATCTCTGTCTCAGTCGAGCTTGAAAGCTCTTTTTTAGCTGTCTCTGCTGCATCTTTTACTCTTTGAAGCGCCATCACATCCGCTTTGATGTCTATACCCGTGTCTGATTTAAACGCATCAGCGACAAAGTCAATGATTTTATTATCAAAGTCATCCCCACCAAGGAACGCATCCCCACCAGTTGACATAACTTCAACGACACCATCACCTGTCTCAAGTGCCGTCACGTCAAACGTACCACCACCCAAATCGTACACCACGATCTGCTCTGCATTTTTCTTATCTAGACCGTACGCAAGTGCAGCCGATGTCGGCTCGTTGATGATACGAAGTACATTCAGTCCTGAAATCGTCCCAGCCTCTTTGGTTGCTTTTCTTTGCGCATCGTTAAAATATGCCGGAACGGTGATAACCGCGTCAGTTACCGTTTCACCAAGATACGCTTCTGCATCTTCTTTCATCTTCATCAATACTTTGGCTGAGATCTCTTGCGGTGTATAGGTTTTACCTGCTACCTCAATCGCACACGCCCCTGATCTATCGATGATATGGTAAGGCAGTTTGCCCTGTGCTTCTTTGGCTTTCTCTTCGCTCATCATCAGACCCATGATTCTTTTGATCGAGTAAATCGTTTTTTCTGGGTTCGTAATCGCTTGTCTTTTTGCAGACTCACCTACAAGTACTTCACCTTTGTCTGTAAATGCCACAATCGAAGGTGTCGTGTTTTTACCCTCTTTGTTTGCAATAATCTTTGCTTCACCATTTTCATACACTGCCATTGCAGAGTTTGTTGTTCCTAAATCTATTCCTAATACTTTTGCCATCTTATTTTCCTTTATTTATTACAAATTATTTACAAGTTGAAACCATCGCCGGTCTCAAGATACGCTCTTTAATTGTGTATCCCTTTTGCATCACCTGCACCACATCACCCACTTCATGCGCGTCGCTCTCGACCTGCATGATCGCCTGATGCACTTCTGGGTCAAACTCACCGGTACAATCTACTTCTTTTATATGGTTTTTTTCCAATATCTTTTTCAGCTGATCATAAGTGAGGTTCACGCCCTCTTTCATCTTCTCCAGTACTTCAGAAGAATTCTCCTGCGCGATACTTTCTATAGAACTCAAAGCACTCTCAAAAGAATCCATAACTGCCAAAATGTCTTTTGCAAAACTTTCATTTGCATAGGACACTGCATTCATTTTATCTTTTTCCAGTCTTTTTTTTGCGTTTTCAAAATCAGCATGCGCTCTGAGGTATTTATCTTTATATTCTGCTGCTTCTGCAAGAGCTGCATCCAGCGGATCGATTTCTGACTCCCTGCCTACCTCATCGTCTTCTTGCATATTTGCTACTTCTTCAGTCTGAGACTCTTCAAGGTTTTCATTCTCTTGACCCATAAACAGACCTCCTTTTTATGTTAAATACTGCATCTCATCTCTCAATGCTTAAAATAATTATACAACATTGAGCGAATGTTTGTCAAGTACTACTTGAGTGTATTTGACTAAAGTATAATTTTGTTGTGCTTATTTACACTTTTAGGCTAAAATATTCAACCATTAATTCAAAGGATTACAAGTGCCAGTCAGTCAAAAAATCAAAGAAATACTAAACTATGTACAAACATGCAGCCCCGGTCAAGAAGAATTTTACCAGGCAACACACGAGGTACTTCACTCTCTTGTTCCCCTTCTCGAACAAGACAGCCGATACCTAGAATACAATATTCTTGAAAGCATCGTTGTACCTGAACGAAGTATCATTTTTCGTGTCAACTGGGTGGACGATACAGGCAAACGAAGAACCAATGTCGGCTATCGTGTACAGTTTAGTTCAGCCATTGGCCCCTATAAAGGTGGTCTTCGTTTTCACCCCAGTGTCAATTTGGGGATTATCAAATTTTTAGGATTTGAGCAGATATTTAAAAACGCGCTCACCGGACTTCAGATAGGTGGGGCAAAAGGTGGAAGCAACTTTGACCCAAAAGGAAAAAGCGACAATGAAATCATGCGTTTTTGCCAAGCATTTATGTCCGAACTCTACAAACACATAGGCAAACAAAGAGATGTCCCTGCGGGGGATATCGGTGTGGGAGCTAGAGAGATAGGGTATCTGTTCGGACAATACAAAAAACTAACCGGTGAATTTGAAGGTGTGCTCACAGGCAAGGGACTCAACTGGGGCGGCTCAAAACTGAGAAAAGAGGCAACGGGGTACGGCTCGGTGTATTTTGCAGAAAATTTTTTGAAAGTCTACGGCAAAGACTTAGCAGGTAAACGATGTACGGTATCTGGTTCCGGAAACGTAGCCATCCATACCATAGAAAAACTCTACGATGTAGGTGCCATCCCCATCAGCTGCAGCGACAGCAAAGGGACTATTTACCACGAAAACGGTATAGAGCTCGCTTCGCTCAAAGCCGTCAAAGAGATACACCAGCAATCACTCGAGGCTTATGCTGCATTACATCCGGATGCTGTCTATACCTCCACGGCACATTACCCTAAAGAGGGACATGCCGTGTGGCAGATTCCGTGCGATGTGGCTTTCCCATCTGCTACACAAAACGAGCTGACACTTGTAGATGCTCAGAAACTCGTAGATAATGGTTGTATTCTTGTCAATGAAGGTGCAAACATGCCCACGACGCCAGAGGCTGTAGAGTATCTACGCCTGCACGGTGTACTCTTTTCTCCGGGCAAAGCAGCCAACTCAGGCGGTGTCGCCACATCTCAACTTGAGATGAGTCAAAATGCTAGCATGTCCAATTGGAGTGCTGAAGAAGTGGATATCAAACTGCGTACCATTATGCAAACTGTATTTAAAACAGCTTACGATACTTCTGTAGAGTTTGGTTGTGAAGGTGACTTGATAAAAGGAGCAAATATTGCGGGGTTTAGAAAAGTTGCTGATTCGATGATAGAGCAAGGATCTGTGTAGGAAAGAAAAGAGATGGCGACCAAAAAGCCACCATCTCAAAAAAGGTATTAGTTTCTAATACCAAGATCTGTTTTAATGATGTTCCATCTTGCAAGATCTGTATTTTTTAGGTATCGCATCAATCTTCTTCTTTGACCTACCAATTTAAGCAGTCCAACTCTTGAAGAGTGATCTTTTTTATTTGTTTTAAGGTGCTCTGTAAGATAGAGTATTCTGTCTGTAAGCAATGCTACTTGAACTTCTGTTGAGCCCGTATCGTTCTCGCTTCTTGCATATTTAGCAATAATTGCCGCTTTTTTCGCCTGATCCAAAGCCATGATGACCTCCTGATTGGTAGTTTATTTCCAAAATTCAATTTGGGAACGCAATCATAGCATAATAAACTTAGACATTTCCCTGCCTACTTTAATAGAAATTAGAGTAAAATACTCCTAATTAAGTTAGAAGGTTATCTCATGTTATTAACCCGTGTCAGTGAATATGCCCTACTCTCTTTGGACGCTATTCGAAAATCCGATTCACCCATAGGCGCAGAACAGTTGGCTACCGAGCTTTGCATACCCAAAAGCTTTCTTGCAAAAATCCTACAAGGTTTGGCAAGACAAGGCATACTCGAGTCCCGAAAAGGTGCTCACGGAGGCTTCATACTTGCACGGGAGATTGACCAGATCAGAGTACGTGACATCATCATCGCCGCTGAAGGCAAAGCGCCGGCTGTATTTGACTGCACCAGTTATGCAGCCAGCTGCCCCAACGGATCAATCGGCACCTGCGCCATCTCACCCTTTTTGATGACCTTTCAATCCAAAATAGATGACTTTTTAAATGGGCTCATGTTAAGCGACATACTCTAATCATGAAGCAACACATTTATCATCTTTCACACATAGACCTTGACGGCTACGGATGCCAATACCTCAGCCGTCACTGCTTCGATACGATTGAGTGCTATAACGCTAACTATGGGCCAGAGGTCACGGCGCGTCTTTCTGAAATCATCAAAAAGATCGAGCAAGAGAAGTTTCTACATGGCAATACTTTTGAGGCACTCGTTTTAATCACCGATCTGAACCTCACGACCAAAGAAGCAGGATGGATTGAAAAAGAGGTGATACGCATCGGTGCAAAACTCCAACTGCTCGACCATCACGCCTCAGGCAGCCAGGCTGCGGAACGATTTGCATGGTACAAGCTTGACACGACACGTTGTGCTACACGCATCACCTATGATTGGTTGCAACAGCATTATGCTTTTGATACAGAACAACATTTTGCCAAAATCGTGCAAGCCATCAACGCCATAGACATCTGGGTCGACAGCGATCCGCTCTTTGAGTACGGTAAAGTGATGCTCGGGATGATTTCAGGCGCAAGAGAGATAAACCGTATTTTATTTCCTGCACAAGACAGAGCGCTCAAACTCTCTCTCATCGAAGCAGCCAAAGAGATACTCCCAGATGAAGATGCACCGATAGTTCTTGATGACAGCTTACATCAGATGAAAAAACGATTTTTCCTCCAAAAAGAAAATAACACAAAAGACAATCTTGTTGCCCTCTATGTCACCGATCTGTTAACCGCAGACAAACAGCGTCTCACCATCACCTACAAAGGCTACAAAGGTATATTGGGATACAACATCGGCAACACTTCCATCATCGGAAATGCCTGTATGGTGCATAACCCTGACTATGATTTTTATATGGATATCAACTACAGAGGGAACTTTTCGCTGCGAAGCAACAACAAGCTTGATGTCTCTAAAATGGCAGAACACATCGGCAACGGTGGGGGACATCCCAACGCAAGCGGCGGTAAGATAGAAAACTACAAAGACTCATTTGTCTATGCCGAAGTTCGTGCTTTTGTGCAGAACTACATTGATGAGAAGTGCCAATAACCTAAATACTCACCCGTGACTCTAATGCACGGGAAAGAGAGACAATGTCTATGTTTTCAAGCTCTACCCCAGTAGGGACACCTTGGGCAATTTTTGTAAAATGTATAGCAAGCCCTTTGAGTTTGTCTTCGATATAGAGGATCATCGTATCAGTAGCGATACTGGGCGGAAAAGCAAAAATGACCTCCTCTACACCACCCACCGCATAAAACAGATGTGCTTCATCCAAATCGCGCACTTCTGAGACCACATAATACACCCCTGAAAACTGCCTACTCTCTTCAATGGTCAAA
Organism: Sulfurovum sp.; assembly: GCA_011391015.1. GTDB lineage: Bacteria > Campylobacterota > Campylobacteria > Campylobacterales > Sulfurovaceae > Sulfurovum. Next base: position 4,623 of record JAABRH010000022.1, on the reverse strand, counting down.
ATATCTTTTGCACTCTGCACGATACACAGCTTTGTTGTGTCTCTATACGGGTCAGAACAGATACTGCAGAGTTCATCTTCACTCATATTGTGGCATTTACTGCATTTTTGGATGGTATTGACACCCGTCTCCAAGGCATGCGCCAGTTTCATAGCAGCAAAACCATCTTCCATCACCGCATGATACGCCAAACGAATGGCGGTTTTTTTACCGATTGAAGGCAAAGAGCTAAAGGCATCGACAAGGTTTTCAAAAGCTTCTATCTTATAGTTTTTCATTATGCTCTTTGGTAATCCACCACTTTAGAATACTCTACTACCGATTTAATAAATTCAACGACTTTGAGATGCTCAGGATGCACAGCATAGGCCTCAAGACCTGTTTTACTTTCAAAAACAGTGATGATACTCATATCCATCGCACGCTCTTCTTGTGAAAAATTTAAGCCGACATCCATGCTCTTAAGCGTGGGTATGGCTCCCATTAGATTTTCTAGCATCTGCCTGGCCTGTATGATATTTGCCTGCTTATTTTCTTCTTTAAACTTAAATGTTACAATATGTACAACCATCAAATATGCCTTGCTACCTGTTTTTGTGATTATAACGAAAATATGGTAGAATGCGCCACACTTATTCCCTAAAAAATCATGAATACACTATGGAGAATTATCAATGACAGAATTAGATTATTATGAGGTACTTGAAGTCAGCAAAAGCGCTTCAGGTGCTGAACTGAAAAAAGCATACAGAAAACTTGCCATGCAGTACCACCCTGACAGAAACCCAGGTGATGAAGAGGCAGAAGAGAAGTTTAAAGTAGTCAACGAAGCTTATCAGGTACTCAGTGACGAAGAAAAAAGATCACTGTACGACCGCTACGGCAAAGCTGGACTTGAGGGTCAAGGTATGCGTGGCGGATTTGGCGGAGCCAATATGGATGACGTGATGGATATGTTTAACTCTATGTTTGGTGGCGGTTTTGGTGGTTTTGGTCAAACACGCAAAGACCCCAAACAAAAATACGCACTCGATTTTGAAATAGAACTCAAACTAGAGTTCCATGAAGCGGTATTTGGATGTAAAAAAGAGATAGACATGACTTACAAAACTGCCTGTACCGACTGTGACGGAACGGGCGCCAAAGATGCCAAACTGGAAAACTGCGAATACTGCGGCGGTCAAGGGCAGATTCTTATGCGCCAAGGGCCTATGCAATTTGCACAAACCTGTCCAAAATGCAAAGGGCAAGGACAAACGATCAAAGATCCTTGTACAAGTTGTGAGGGCAAAGGCTATCATACCAAAGAAGACACCGTCATCATCACAGTACCTGCAGGTGTTGACTCTGGTCACCGCTTAAGAGCACAAGGGTATGGCAACGAAGGAAGAGGCAATCAGCGCGGTGATCTTTTTATCACATTTGCGGTAAAAGAGGATGAAAACTTTGTGCGAAACGGTAACGATATTTATATCATCGTGCCTGTTTTCTTCACACAGTCTTTGCTTGGAGAAACCATCTCCATTCCAACCCTTGAAGGAAAAATGGATCTTGTACTCAATAAAGGCACAAAAGATAAAGAACAGTATATGTTCCCCGAACAAGGTGTGGTTGATGTACACTCGGGGCGTAAAGGTCGCCTTATTGCACAAATTGAATTAATTCTGCCAAAAACAGCCGATGATGAACAAAAAGAACTGCTGCTTAAATTACAAGAGAGTTACGGCATCGAAAGCCATCCTCACAAAAACACTTTTGAAGCAGCATTTGAGCGGGTGAAAAATTGGTTTAAAAGCTAAATGATAATTATTTTCCTTTAAGCCCAATAAGACTATACTCATATTAAGAAAGAAATTTCTTAAATTGAGATAAAGGATTTAGTATGGCAAGAAGAGGCAATTCGATTATTAAGGGTATTGAAATCAATGAAATTATTACTGCACTCAACAAAGCCTATGCCGATGAGTGGCTGGCATATTACCAATATTTTATAGAAGCAAAAGTAATTAAAGGCATCATGAAAGATGCTGCAATTGCCGAGCTAACCCAGCATGCTGCAGATGAACTTCGCCATGCAAACTTGGTAGCCGATAGGATTATCCAGTTAGGCGGTACACCGCTACTTAACCCAAAAGAGTGGTTTACCCACACCAATTGCGGTTACGAAGAACCAAAAGATTTTGATGTCGTGAGCATCCTAAAAGACTCAATCAAGGGAGAGCAGTGTGCGATCTCTATCTATTCGCAAATCGTAGAAATGACACGCAACAAAGATATTGTTACCTATGATGTTGTTTCACAGATTTTAGCAGACGAGGTGGAACACGAAGAAGATTTGCAGGCACTCCATGATGATATCACCGAGTTCATCGAAGATATCAAAAAAAATATGCGCTAACCCTACTGTACCTTTTGGTGCAGTATCACTTTTGTTTCAGACGGATCAAAACTACAATCATCTAAATCTTTATGATAGGCTATTACATACACTTCATCCCCGTGTTGTAGATAATTTTTTTCACCAAAATCTGCATAAGCGGTCGCTCCTATAGAAATAAGTGCTTGTTTTGGATACCCCAGATCTTTAAGATGGTTCGCAATATTTTCCAACGGACCAAAATCTTCCTGCATATTCATCTTCTCGATAAGCCACACTTTCAGTTTTGTGTAAAAATAAGAGTATCCCAAAAGAGGCGCATCAACACCATAAGGATGAACAATACCTTCGCGTTTCACAAAAGAACAGAGATGATAAGCATCCATCTCTCCACCCTCTTCAAATCTGTCAATCTCTATCCATGTCTTACCAATGCCTTTGGAGTTTGTTCCCCAAGACTTTTTGTCTGAAATCTTATCTGCCCCCTCTTTACGTATGGTACAGTCATTAAAAACGGTGAACTTTTGCGCTATCAGGTCAATGACGAGCATAGTTTCATCATACACAATCTCAAAAAGCACGGCAATCTCCGGTTCCATCTGCGCATTGGCCTCAAAATCGGGTAGAGTCAGCACCTCACTGCCAATCGGATATATACCTAAAAATGAGTCTGAACGGGGCAGATAAAAGGGAAAGATACCTTTGGGAGCATGGGCTTCAGCAGTCACAACATTTTCGAAATCTTTTAGTTCACCTGCTTGTTCCAAATGGTGTGCAAAATTGCCTGCAACGCCTAAACCTATAGTATTCATGAGTTCCATAGTCTCTCCATAGTCACATAATTTTTGAAGAAGTATAACTTAGGGATGTTTATAGTGTGTTTGGATAATTGGGAAGAAGAAGGAAAGAAGTATCTCTTGTGTTCTACAAGAGATACGAGAAAAACTTATTTACCGCTAACAGCGTCTTTAAGTGTTTTTCCGATTTTAAATTTAGGTGCAGTGTGTGCAGCTTTTTTATATGTTTTATCAGTTCCTGGAACAGTACCGCTTTTTTCTGCTACATCTACCGTAGAGAATGTTCCAAATCCAACCAAAGATACAGTCTCTTTTTTTACCAATGCTTCAGTTACAGATGCAATAAATGCTTTTACTGCTCTCTCAGCTGCTGCTTTACTCTCAAACTCACCATTTTTCTGTACCAATTCCACGAACTCTGCTTTTGTCATTCTAATTCCTTATTTTTTAGATGCAGTCATTATAACACACAAAACTCTTAAAAAAAGATTAAATAATAGACAAAATGCCCTATATTAGGGCTGTATAGCTCTATGTACTATAAGTATTACAAAAATGCAATCATTGTATTTATCTGACAAATATTTAATATACGAAAAGATTATAGGATAAAGTAGGAAATATGATGGTGCGCCAGAGAGGATTTGAACCTCCACACCCGTAGGGCACTACCCCCTCAAGGTAGCGTGTCTACCGTTCCACCACTGACGCACGATGTAGACTGGATAGTTTAAAAGTACTACCGAAACTTTAACGAAATGAGGGTACAACAAAATGCTGTGGCGGAATTATAGCCACCACAACCTTTTAGAGTCTTTAAAATTAACCAATAAACGGGTTAGCATAAAGAGCGATAAGCGCGATTACCAATGTATAGATAACTTGTGCTTCAATCATCGCAAGTGCGATAAACATTGTAGTCATAAGTTTACCACCAAGACCTGGGTTTCTAGCAGTACCAGCGATAGTTGCAGCAGCAGTATGACCCATACCTACAGCACCACCAAGCGCAGCAAGACCAAGACCAACACCAGCAGCAACTACTGAGTACGCTTTAATCATAGATTCGCCCTCTTCACCGGCAAACGCAACAGCACCAAGTGCCAAGAAAAGTAAGAAAAACTTTTTCATTTTGTATCCTTTAAGTTATAGTTTTAAAGTCTCTTCGACTGTTTTAGAAGTCTGTTCGGCTAACGTAAACAGTTTTACAACTGCCAACAACCACATAAATGCAAGCTGTTTCCCTACTAAATCACTTCATAGAAACGTGAAATTATAGCCTGAGTGTCATTAAATACGGTTAAAAAATACCTTCAAGTTAACTCAAAAACTCCGGTGTTGCCAGTTCGACTTTTTTGCCGTTTTGCTCAAGCACTACAACTGTTATCTCATCACCCTCGCGGTAGCGTTCTGAGAGATTATTGATGCGTTCTTTGGCTACTTTTGAGA